>CAYOUD010000046.1:0-16695 GCA_964407055.1 uncultured Bacteroidales bacterium
TAATTCGATGTCAAAAACTAAGCTTGAGTAAGGGAGAATGTTCTGACCTGTTCCTTGTTTTCCGTAAGCAAGCTTTGATGGGATAATGAGTTTGGCTTCTCCGCCTTTTTTCATCATTGCAATGCCTTCTTCCCAGCCGGGGATAACTTGTCCCATGCCCAACGTAAATTGAAGCGGGGAACCTCCAATGGACGAATCAAAAACTTTACCGCTAATTAAACTTCCTGTGTAATGCACAGAAACTTTGTCCCCGGGTTGTGCGTTTTCTCCGCTACCTTCTTTTATCGGCACAAAATACAGCCCCGATTCTGTTGGCTCAACCGTTACATTCGTAATTTTTAGATAATTTTCCAGCAGCTCCATTTCTTTTGCTTCACTGGAGTGATAATTTTTGTCCAATTGATTGGAATATTCATCTTTCTTAAGGATATTTTTCATCCTGACATGCACGACGATATCATCCTTTGGTGAAACATTTTTCGGCAAATTTTCTTGTCTCAGAGTAAATCGATAAAAATCATGTGCATTGATTTTGAAACTGGCAGAATCGCCGATATTCAACATGTTTAGGCCATCTTCCAGACTTCCTCCTGGATGGGTTGCCCCTTTGATAGTGCGCATGTAGGTTCTTTCTGATTCGCGGGAATCAAAAAGCAAATCGCCGTTTGTGGTTTCATAAATCAAATCTAAAACTGCAACGTCTCCGTTTATGGGTTTCTCATTATTCGGAAAGGATTCGTGTAATTGATATCTTAATCCGCTATCTGCTGTTTTAAAGTTTCCGTTTTCGGATTTTTGATTGCAACTCAAAAAAAACATGATACTTAATAAGGAAATTAAATGTCGTCTCTTCATTTTTCAATCAGATTTTTATGGTAAATTAATATAATTCACTTAATTCAAGATCATACACTAAGATTGCATCGGAAGGGATTTTGTTTCCGTCTCCCGGCATTCCGTATGCAAGGTGGGGAGGAATGATGACATGTGCTTTGTCTCCAATTCGCATGGCAAGTAAAGCTTCCTCCAGTCCGTTTTCAATATCCGCTCTGCCAAGTTTTATTTGTCGGGCACCGGTACTGTCTGATGAATAACAGAATTGTCCGTCAAGCAAATGCAAATTGTAATGAAAAATCGCCATATGTCCGCTGTCTGCTTTCATGCCGGTTCCGTTTTCATAAATTGAATAATACAATCCGCTGTCAGAACGTGTCATGTCCCAGTTTCTGCGTTCAGCATATCTTTTTATCATCATATCTTGGTCGCGAATTTTTGCATGATTCCAATCCATCATTGGCTCTTTGTATGTTTTTTTTATGCTGTCCATTGACATGGGATCCGAGCTCGTGGAATTTCGGTTGCAGGCGCAGGCTCCCATTATCAAAATCAGAATGCTGACTGTTATTACTGTTCTCATAATTTGAGTGTGTTTAAAAAATCAGGTAATACTGAAACGAATTTATCAATACTTTCTTGTAAAGTAAGTCGAGAATTTCCTCCGGCAGCATTTTTGTGTCCGCCACCATTAAAATATTTAGCAGCAAATTCATTGGCAGGAAAATCGCCTGTGCTTCGGAATGATATCTTAATTTCACTGGCTTTTTCAAGGAAAAGTGCAGTGAAAACCGTGCCTTTTATTGATAAGGGATAGTTCACAAAGCCTTCTGTGTCACCTGATTTGAAATTAAAGGCTTTCATATCTGCTTTGCTTAGCCCGATATATGATGTTTTGAATTCTGGGAAATACTGCATGCGTTGATTTAATGCTAATCCCAGTAATCTCATGCGATCAAACGAATAATTGTTGTAAATAAGCGCATAAACATGGTCTTTCCGAGTGCCTTTTTTTAAGAGATCAGCAACAACTTCAAAAAGTTTCGGGTCGGATGAATTGTAGTTGAAACAACCGGTATCCGTTAATATACCGCAGTAAAATGCTTCTGCAATATCGCGCTCAATCAGATGATCCCATTCCCATACTTGAAACAGATGATAGACGAGTTCTGCTGTTGAGCTCATTTGTGTTTCAGAAATCGAGTAATCGAAATGATTTTCAGGATGGGGATGATGATCGATAAGGATTTTTGTGGCTTTGTGCTTTCTTACCGGCTCAGCAAGCCAGTCGATGCGGCTAAGCGCATTGAAATCCTGTAAAAGCAAGACATCACAATCTTCAATCGTCTGTAATGCTACTGTTTTGTCTTTATTTCCAATAATGATTTCATTATTATCTTTTATCCAGTTTAAAAAATCAGGATATTTATTTGGTGTAAAAACATCTACTTTGATGTTTTGCTTTTTTAAACTCAGGTACATTGCCATGGATGAGCCCAGTGCATCACCATCGGGATTTTTGTGGGTAATAATTCCTACATGCCTTGCATTTAGAACGATGTCTCGGATTTCTGTAAGTTCCTTATGTGTCTGTTTTATATTCATTTGAATGATAATCTGATTTTTTATAAATGTAAGCCTTTATTTTGAGTGCTTAAAGTGACTATTTGAGAATAATTTCATCAATTACATTCCGACCGATTTGCTCATTAATTCGATAAATGAGTTTTTTCCTTTGTCCGGTTAATTCGTGCCGCAATACTGATGAGCGCAGATGAACTATCATGGTTCTGTCACGAAAATAAATGTGGTCAGTGTAGGATGCAGCATTTTTCCCTACAACCAGCTCCCAATTTCGCTTGATATTTGCTCTATCCACCCCGTTTTCTAGGCTGTACTGCTTTTTCATCAGCTTAATTAATTCTGATATTCCTTGTGTTTGTGACCTTCTCATAGTTTTGCAAGATACAAAAAAGCCGTTGAAATATCATAAATTTGTGGCGTTTCCCCACCTGACCTTTCATCCCTACCTAACCTGTCAGGTGGAAATAATTGTCAACCTGCAGGTTTGAGGTAAGTGTTAGTGCATCAATTGATTGTGTTTGATTTGTTTTGTGTTGTCATTTTATTTTCTCAATGTTATTTCCTTTTCACGTAATATTTTATGAAATTTGTAAAAAATATTATCATGGATGAGCAAACGAATCATATTCTTGAATTTGTCGCTGTTTCTAAGGAAACGGTTAGTTTTTTGGAGGAGCAGGAGGGCTTGACAACGCATGATTTCATCCTTAAAGCAAGGCAAATTCTTCCCTTATTGTATTTGAAAGCAAGCTTTTTGCCGGAAACAGAAAATATGCTGGATGGAGATTTGGAGCAGTTTGTAACTCCCGAACATTACGAATACATGAAACTCATGATAAAACAAAAGCTGGGTGATTTTGATGCGACCATTCACCTTGAAGATGAGTTTATGATGAATACCGAGGACTTTTTGCATGTGGAATTATCCGAATTGTTTGCGGATATTTATCAGGATGTCGGAAATTTTTTATTGCAGTATCGTGAGGGAGATGATTCGATTCGTAATGATGCGGTTTGGGAGTGTGGCTATAACTTTCAACAATATTGGGGTTTGCGCACTTTGACTTTGACTGAGCATTTGCATCGTATCGTGATAAGTGATGAATTTATTAGTAAGGAAAATGTATGAGAGCAGATATTCCACAAATCATTGCAAAAGAAGAAATCCGAAATTTGCCTATCATCGCGTTTGATGGAGAAATTGTGATTGTTGAGCAAGGACAATACGTTCAGGATGCCGTGGATTTTCTGACGCAATTTGATGTAATTGGCTTTGATACAGAAACGAAACCATCATTTAAAAAAGGCAGTTCCAATCAACATAAAGTTGCTGTTTTGCAATTGTATGCCGATGGTCGTGCCTATTTGTTTCGTTTAAATAAATATGGTTTGCCAGATGCTTTAGCTGATTTAATGGCAAATCCGAATATATTGAAAGTTGGAGCAGCCGTCCGCGATGATATTAAAGGTTTGAAAGCATTGAATCCCTTTAAAGATGCTGGTTTTGTTGATATTCAAAATATTGCTGCAAAACTGGAAATTGAAGTTCGCTCTTTGCGCAAACTGACAGCCATGTTTTATAGTCATCGGTTATCGAAAACTCAACAATTATCAAATTGGGAAATTGATAAACTTTCTCAGGCACAAGCGGTGTATGCTGCTACAGATGCCTGGATAAGTTACGAGCTGTATCGAAAAATGCAAGCCTTTTTATAAGACAATCAGAGTTGTCCGTTTTCATATTTCAACACCAGCATTTCAAGATCCTTGTCTTCACCCTTGGGGTCGTAATTTACTTTTAAATTATGTCCGAAAATTCGGGCAAGTGTCTGATAGGTTACGGCAAGTAATCCGCTTTTAAATTCTTTTATAACTTCAAAACTGGTATCTCCGGTTTCTCTGTCAATCAACTTTATGAGCAGTAATCCCTGTGAGATGGTGAGTTTTTTTATCTCAGCTTCATACTGTTTCCGAAAGGCTTTTTCCCGACTTTCTATGTAGTGCTCTCTTTCTTTTTCATCCGAAATAAATTTCATGTTACTTTCAATATCCTTCATGGTGCTGCTGAGTAATTTAGCATAAGGATATGCTTTTTTGAAATTACGTATTAATCGCGTATTTCTGCGTCTTTCAGCTCGGCTCATGTTGGGTTTTTCCGGTGTAATATAAACCTGTTGCATGAAAACTACCGGATTTGGATCGTTAGCAATAATGCTGTCAAGATTTATTATCCCAAAGTAATAATCCGGAACCTGTGAGTAAGACTTATTGCTTGCCCAGAGAAATATGCTTAGTGTAAAAATAATATATGCCGTCAGCTTTTTCATAGCTTAAGATTCTTTATCTTTGGGAAATTTACCAATAATTGTACCAAAGTAAGAAAAATGAATCGGAATTTTGAGCAGTTGATAAATTGGGGAATGTTACTGACGCTTAGTTTAATTTGGGGCAGTAGCTTTATTCTGATGAAATATGGATTGCGTAGTTTTTCATATGGACAGGTTGCCGGATTCCGGATGTTTATTGCGTTTGTTGTACTTTTACCGTTTGCAATTAGAAATCTTAAACTGATTAATAAATCGAATATACTGGCGATCTTGATTGTAGGATTTATTGGGAATTGCATTCCTGCATTTTTGTTTACCCTTGCGGAAACCCGCATCGATTCTTCGCTCGCCGGAATGTTAAATGCGATGACACCCTTTTTTACTCTGATTATTGGCGCAATTGTGTATCATATTCGTGTTGCAGGACGCGCTGCAGTTGGTGTGGGAATTGGTCTGGCAGGCTCGGTGATGCTCATTTTAGCAGATTCCAACGGGTTCAGTGGAAATGTGAATGCCTGGGCTTTATTTGTGGTGCTTGCAACAGTAATGTATGGAATAAATATTAATCATGTCAAAGAAAAACTTTCGAATTTAAACGGATTACAAATATCCTCACTGGCATTTTTTGTTGTCGGACCAGCTGTAACAATTTATCTGCTTGCATCAGGATTGCAGGAAAGCTTTGCTCAGCCGAATGCGTGGAGTGATTTTATTTATGTCTTTTTGCTTGGCTTGCTGGGTTCTGCTGTAGCTGTGGTTATGGTTAATGTTTTAATCCAGCGAACTACTGCAATCTTTACATCTTCAGTGACATATTTAATGCCGGTTGTTGCAATTGGGTGGGGCATATTGGACGGAGAACAGCTCAGTATTGTGCATTATGTGGGGATGGGGTTTGTGTTATTTGGTGTATATTTGGTGAATAAAAAAATTAGAAAACGATGAATTTATCAGGATGGAGAGCGTTTGCACTTTCTGCACTAGGCGGAGTTATTATGAGTATTGCATTTACTCAGTGGCACATGGGATGGGTGGTTTTAATCGGACTGGTTCCTTTTTTATTGATTGAAGATTATATTTTCAGAAACCGCGATAAATATCGTAGTGTGAGTTTCTACTTGCGTATTTTGCCCGGATTTTTGGTTTGGAATATCATATCAATTTTTTGGATATGGTTTGCTACTGCACCGGGTGCTATTGTGGCAATTTTATGGAATGCTACTGCAATGTGTCTTGTACTTTTGTTGTATCATAAAGTGCGTTTGCGGTTTAACAATAAAGAGGCATATACCGCATTAGTTGTTTTTTGGCTGGCTTTTGAGTTTCTATATTTGCGAGTAACTATATCTTTCCCCTGGTTGCTGCTCGGAAATGCGTTTGCAAATAATGTCAAGTTTATTCAATGGTATGAATTTACCGGTGTGCCGGGAGGAACTTTGTGGGTGCTTATCGTGAATTTACTCTTGTTTGAGATAATTAGAACTTACCGTGATGCAAAATCATGGACGGCAAAGCTGCGTAATTATGTTATTGTTACGAGTGTTTTTCTTGTAGTTCCCGTGCTTGTTTCAGTGATTCGATTTGCAAATTATCAGGAACAGGGCGAAGGGTATGATATTGTCGTTTTGCAGCCAAATATTGACCCTTACAAAAAATTCAAGTCATCTCCTACGGAGCAATTACATCGTATGCTTGCTCTAGCTGACAGGGTGATGGATGAAAACGTAGATTATTTGGTCTTCCCGGAAACCGCATTGCCGCTCTATCTTAATGGTGATTCGACTGAATTTGAGTGGCATCCTATTATACAGGAGTTACGTAATTATTCCGAAAGCTATCCTAACTTAAAGCTGATTGTCGGATTAACGTCCCGTGAATATTATCTTGATAAAGCCGAAAGAACAGAAACTTCTCATGCATATCAGGATTTTTGGTTTGATGAATATAACGCAACTTATCAGTTGGATACAACCGGACAGCAACAAAGATACTATAAATCAAAATTAGTTCCCGGTGTTGAGACACTGCCTCTGGTTGAGAGTTGGACTTGGCTGAATGATATGATCATTAACCTCGGTGGAGCCAGAAATAGTTTGACAGGTCAAAAGCGCAGATCAGTTTTTGTCAATCCTCAGGATTCAATTGCTGTTGGAACCCCAATTTGTTATGAAAGTATTTACGGAGAATTTCTCACGGAATTTGTGCGTAACGGGGCGAACTTTTTATTTGTTGTCACCAACGATGGATGGTGGAAAGATACTCCTGGATATAAGCAACATGCCATGTTTAGCAGGATTCGAGCAATTGAAAACCGACGCAGCATCGCCCGTTCAGCAAATACCGGAATTTCTTCCTTAATTAATCAAAAAGGAGAGGTGCTTGACTCACGAGGATGGTGGATTGAAGATGTGATTCGTGGAGAAATTCATGCAAATGAAAAACTGACTTTCTATTCTCGTTACGGCGATTATCTCGGACGAATTTCACTCTTCGTTTCGGTCTTAATTATGCTGCATTTAATTTCTTATCGTTTGATGAATCGACGCTTACGCGAGGAATAAGTGAAAAACTATCACAACCCGCCGGCTGGCGAGTAGAATATCGGTAACTCTAATCATGCAGAGCGTATGTTTTTGGCGAATAATTTTGCTGCAAAGCTTGCCAGCCGGATGGATGGCAAAGCAAAATATGTGACAAAAACAGGAAAACAAAAATCAGCGCATGAAAAAACTGCCTCAAATTTCTCTGAGACAGTTTTTTTATGAATAAATTTTTTATTTCATTGCGTCAAGGCCTTTATCCAGCCACTCAAGGAAAACTTCAGGATCTTTTTCATATTCCATAGTTTCGTTGATGAGTTTTTTGCCGGTTTCCGGGTCAATCAATACATAAAATGGCTGGGAGTTCATGTTGAACATACTGATTTGTAAGTCCAGATTTTGTTTCCCGATAGATTTCTTAATTTTTCCGTCCACTTCTGATTCATACCATTCTGATTCAGGCAATTCTTTGCGTTCATCTGTCAGCAGTTTTGTAATGATGACTTTGTTGTTCAGATATTGCTGAACCTGTTCATCCTCCCAAACAAATGATTGCATTTGTTTACAGTTACTACAGCCGTGTCCGCTGAAATAAACCAATAAGGGTCTGTTTTTTTCTTTCGCACAGTTAATTCCCTGTTCATAATCAAAATATCCCTGAATATTGTTACCATAATGGAGTAGATCTGCATGTTTGGGGTTTTCACAAAGCGCTTCTTCAATTTCTACTGTGGTTTGGACACCTGCTTTCAGTTCAAAGTTCTGTGCTGTTATCGGAGGAAGAACTGATGCAATCGGGGTCAATTTTGCACCCAACATTCCGGGTAAAAGATAGAGTGCAAATGAGAATGAAGCAATTGCAATAAATAATCTAAATACTCCGACATGTTTCAAATCGCTGTCATGCGAGAATTTGATTTTTCCGAGCAAGTAAAATCCCATCAAAACAAAAAGGACAATCCAGATTGCAAGGTATAAATCGCGACTTAAAAAACTCAAGTTGTACGTTTGGTCAATATTTGACAGGAATTTCATGGAGAATGCCAGTAGTATGAAAGCGAAAACAACTTTTACCGCGTTCATCCAGCCTCCTGACTTTGGTAGTTTTTTTAGCAGATTTGGGGAAATTGCCAGCAAAGTAAATGGCAAGGCAAATCCGAACCCGAATCCCATCATTCCAATGGTTGGCTCGAGCCATGAACCACTGGCTGCACCTTTTACAAGAATTGCTCCGACAATTGGGCCTGTGCATGAAAAGCTGACAATTACCAACGTTACTGCCATAAAGAATGATGCAATTAAACCACCTTTATCAACTTGCTGGTCAGCTTTATTTGCGAGACCGGTTGGCAATGTAATTTCAAATAATCCGAAAAATGAGAGTGCGAAGATTAAAAATAGCACAAAGAAAATGGCGTTTGCCACCCAGCTTGTGCTTAGCACTGTTGTCAGGTCAGCGCCGGCACTGGTTAATGACACAATTAATCCAACTAGTGTGTAAAGAAAAATTATGCTAAATCCGAAAATGAGGGCTTTCATAATTCCTGCGGTTCTGCTGGATTGTCCTTGCAAAAAGAAACTCACAGTCATTGGAATCATCGGGAAAACACAGGGTGTTAGTACACCGAGTAATCCGCCGCCAATTGCCATCAGCAGAAATCCCAAAAGGCCTCTTTCTTTTTTCTCACTATTTTCTTTTGTGTCTGCTTGAGCTACTGAAGTATTCGAGTCAGTGTCTGCATCGGTTGTTACAGATTTATTCTCTATGTTTTCCTCCTCATCGCTTGATGCAATCTCTTCTTCGGTGTCTTGTGTATCTCCTTGAATTGCATCATCTTCGATTTGTTCAATATCTGCTTGCGCTTCCTTGGAGTTTTCAATTTTTATCGGTTTAATTTTGAACTCCATATCTTCAGTTACAAGCACACATCTGCCATCAATATCATAGCACGCTTGTCCGTCGAGTAGTCCTTCAATTGTAAAAGTCTTTTGTGTCTTGAGTTTGATTTTTTGTTTGTACTGCACTGTTTTTTCATGATATTTCACAGTGACATTGAACACATCATCAAATACCTCTTTGGGTTTAGGGAATTCTAACATATCACCAACGAGTTTATAATCATCCGATTCATCGAATTCAATAAACATTGGCATTGGTCCACCTTCTTCTATATTTATGGTGTACAAATGCCAGTCGGCTTCAATATTTCCGGACATAATTAAATAAAACTCCTGTTCGCTGATTTGTTCTGTAGAAAATGTCCACGACACAGGATTCACTTGCTGAGCGTTTACGAAAACGGACAATAAAAGCATAGTAATAATTGCTACACCTTTAGTCTGGAGGGCATTTAGAAATTTCATAATTTGTTTTTAGTTAATTACAACATTATTTCCTCTTCCTTATCATTGAAGAAATGGTATTCCATCATTGTATATTGCATGGATGCGATTGAACGAATACTCAATTTCGTTTTTTTCTGCCATTGTTTCTTTAATGATTTGAAACCGGTTTTTTTATTGATAAATGCTTCAAGGAACGGATGCACTTTTATGGTAACCCGTTTTACTTTGTTTTGTTTAGCAAGTAGTTGTAATTTATTCTCTATTTCATCAAGGATGAGAATACCGGCTTGTATTTTACCTTTTCCGAGGCAAGTTGGACAGGTTTCTTCAGTTTGAATATGCATTTCAGGCCGGACACGTTGTCTGGTAATTTGCATGAGACCGAATTTACTGAGCTGCAGAATGTGATGCTTTGCTCTGTCGTCGTCCATTTCATTTTTCATTTTCTCAAACAACTGTTGCCTATGATTTGGGTCTGTCATGTCGATAAAATCAATGACAATGATTCCCCCCATGTCCCTTAGTTTCAGTTGTCTTACAATTTCGGCTGCAGCAGTTAAGTTGACAGACAAAGCGTTGTTTTCCTGTCCGCTTATATTTTTTTTATTTCCACTGTTTACATCAATCACGTGGAGTGCTTCAGTGTGTTCAATGATGAGGTATGTCCCATCTTTCATGGGCACTGTTTTTCCGAAAAGGGTTTTGATTTGTTTTTCAATCGAAAAATGTTCAAAAATCGGGGTTTTCCCTTTAAACATTTTAACAATATTTGTTTTGTCGGGAGCGATTTTTTGGATATAATTTTTGATTTCAATATAAGTGGCATCATCATCCACCGTAATTTGTGAAAAATCGCTGTTTAGAATGTCTCTTAGAATTGCTTCAGTACGATTAACTTCACCGATAATCAGTTGTGGAGGTTTTGCTCCTTGAAGTTTTTTAATGCCGCTTTCCCATTTTTCAATAAGATATCGGAGTTCTTTGTCGAGGTCTGCTACGCGTTTTGTTTGAGCCGCAGTTCGGATAATGACTCCATAATTTTTGGGTCGGATACTTTCAATCAGATTCAGGAGTCTTCGTTTTTCTTCCTGTGAATTAATCTTTTGCGAGACGGATACCTTGTTTGAAAACGGCATAAGCACGAGATTTCTCCCTGCAATTGATATTTCTGATGAAAGTCTGGGACCTTTTTGTGAAATGGGTTCTTTGGCAATTTGGACAACCACTTGTTCGCCGCCATTAAGTACATCTGAAATTTTTCCGTTTTTATCAATTTCGGCTTCAATGCGTACTCTGTTTGATGGTCGTTTTTTTGCTTTCGGCGATTGCAGAATTCCTGCGAATTTTTTCAGCGTAGAAAAGTTCGCACCTAGGTCTAAATAGTGCAAAAAGGCATCGCGCTGATATCCAACATCTACGAATGCTGCATTCAGTCCGGTCATTAGTTTTTTTACCTTTCCAAGATATATGTCACCAACTGAAAATTTATGATTGTTGTCTTCCTGATGTAGTTCAACAAGCTGTTTGTCTTTCAGTAGTGCAATACGAATTCCGGTTGGTTTAACTTCGACAACGAGTTCATTATTTGCACTTTGCACTTTGTTCACGGGAAAATTTGATATTAACAAACCAAAGCTTTAGAGACTTCTAAAGCTTTGGCTTTCATTAAAAGAATAAAATTTTATTTCTTCTTATGCCTGTTCTTACGCAGTCTTTTTTTCCGTTTGTGCGTTGAAATCTTATGTCTTTTTCTTTTTTTACCACTTGACATAGTTCATTTTTTTAAAAGTGATTAATTATTGTCTTTTACTTCGTTAACAAATGTTTTCGAAGGTTTGAAAGCCGGAATTTTATGAGCAGGAATTGTAATAGTTGTATTCTTGCTAATGTTTCTGGCGGTTTTTTCTGCACGTTCTTTAATAATGAAAGAACCAAAACCTCTGAGATACACGTTTTCTCCTTTTACCAGGCCGTCTTTTACCGTGTTCATGAACTCTTCAACTGTCCGTTGAACAATTACCTTCTCAATTCCTGTGTTTTTTGAAATTTCGCTTACGATGTCTGCTTTAGTCATAGTAATATAATTTTAAATGTTTGTTTAACTATTGATTTATAAGGACGTGCAAATATAATACTTTTTTTATTGGTAAACCAAGCTTTCCGTAAATAATCATTCCTTATATTTGTCACATGAGTTGGTTTTCATCACAATTGATTGATTGGTACAGTGATACGGCACGTGATTTACCTTGGAGAAATATCCAAAATCCGTATTTAATTTGGATATCTGAAGTTGTTTTACAGCAAACACAAGTGAAATTTGGGCTTCCATATTATCAACGAATTGTGAAAGCTTATCCTGATGTTCGTTCGCTTGCGTCTGCGAAGCCTGATGAGTTTATGCGATTATGGCAAGGATTGGGATATTATCAGCGGGCAAGAAATCTGCTTGCAGCAGCCAAACAAATTCAGAATGATTTTAATGGCATTTTTCCTGACAGTTATGAAAAAATCATAAAACTGAAAGGGGTAGGGGAATATACTGCTGCTGCAATTGCATCTTTTGCATTTCAGGAAGCGGTATCTGTTGTGGATGGAAATGTTAAACGAGTTATTTGTCGATTATTTGATATTCATGAGTATCCTGAATCAGCTAAAGGAAAGCAGGAAATCCGGATTGCTTTAAATTCAGTGTTTGATGCTGAGCAACCCGATATATTTAATCAGGCTATTATGGAATTTGGTGCATTACAATGTCGGAAAAGTCCGGATTGTGAGTCGTGCATTTTTCCGGAAAACTGCCTGGCCTATCAAAATAACAAAGTGCTTCAGCTGCCTGTAAAAAAGGTGGTTAAAGCGAAAACAAAACGATATTTTCATTATTTCCTGCATTTACTTGATGATAAGATTGCAATGATACAAATTGCCCAATCCGGAATTTGGGTGGGATTGTATGAATTCCCAAAGTTAGAAAGTGTGAAGTTTTTATCTGATGCTGAATTAAAGACTGAATTGCTTAGGCTTTACGGAAAATCAGATTTGAAATTGGAATTAATTAATTCCTACCCGATTCATGTTTTGAGCCATCAGGAAATTTTTTCCAAATTGTATTTTTTGAAATCTGACATGATATTTCCGAATGCGTCTTATTATTCAATGGAGGAAATTTTCGATTTGCCAAAGTCACGTTTGATTGATAAGGTTTTGCAAGACTCGTTGGTGAAAGCCAGAGTTTGAGATTTTCTGTTTATTTTCCTCGCCCTTTTACGACTGTAATAACGGTGTAAATGAGGATTTTAAAATCGACAGCGAGGGATATGTTTTCAATGTAAAGAATATCATATTGCAGCCGTTCCATCATTTCATTCACATTTTCTGCATATCCGTACTTAACTTGCCCCCATGATGTAATTCCCGGGCGAACTTTATGCAGTAATTTGTAATGAGGTGCATTTTCTACAATCTGGTCGATATAAAATTGTCTTTCGGGACGTGGCCCAACTAATGCCATATCACCTTTTAGTACATTGAAAAACTGTGGTAATTCATCCATACGGGTTTTTCGCATGAAGCGTCCGAATTTTGTGACACGCTTGTCATCATTGCTGCTTAATTTAGGCCCGTATTTTTCTGCGTTTTTAATCATTGATCGGAATTTGTAAATGCTGAAAGGTTTTTCGTATCTGCCAATGCGTTTGTGAGAGTAAAAAATTGGACCCGGAGAAGAAAGTTTGACCCCAATAGACAAAATTAAAAACAAAGGAAACAGTATGATTAAAGCAAATAAGGATAAAACAATATCCATCATGCGTTTTGCGTGTGCCTGCCAAACCGGCATAATGTGTTTGCGGATTTGGATGAGTGGGGTTCCGAGAATATGAGTCATCCGTACTTTTCCGATGAGAATATCATACATGTCGGGAATGACTTTAATGGTTAATTTTGTGCCTTGTAGTTTGTTGATTAGTTGTTGAATGAGCTCATGGTCAGAGGATTCAATGGCAATGATGGCTTCTTCAACTTTTTGATTTTGGATAATTTCATCAATTTGATCGATGGTTCCCAGTGCCGGCAAATGGTCTTGTAATTGGTAATGTGTTTTTTTACGGATAGGAATAAAGCCCAGAATATTCAATCCACTGTATGGTTTTTGGTAAGTGATTTCTTCATATAATTTAACGGCTCTTTCTGTGCTCCCGACCATGATTGCATTAAATTGCAATTTGTGATCTCGGATTCTGTGGTTGGTTATTGTTGTTAGCAGAACCCGGGGAAAATATGTTATAAAAAAATGCAGTCCGAGTAGGACAAAAAACATTTGATAATATGATTTGTAATTTGCGACATAATCATCGAGGATCACCGCAAAAAACAAAATGAAAACTCCGATAATGCTTGTTAAAAAGGTTGTTGCCAGTTCTTTTAATCTGGATTTTCGGTAAATGTCTCTGTAATATCCGCTTAATACATGTAATATGAACCAGAAAATTGGGATTAAAATGATTCCTAAGATATACTGGTTGTCAAATCTTAAGGGTACATCTTGCCCAAAAGTTTGTGGTTCAATTACCAGTTTCCTGAAAATGAAAAATAATGTCCAACTACCTGCTGCTGCAAGAATATCCAGAATTATATAAAGCGCTCTATGCTTATTTACATTCATTAGTAGTGTAATATTTTTATGTTGTCAAAGTAAATCTTCGCAAGTTGTCCTTCTGATGCATCCGTTTTTTCTGCGCTGAAAAATACGCGGTACTTAAATGCGTACGGGCTTCTTGCAATCTGATCTGTTAGATTTATATAGATTTTCCGCCAATTTTCTGTGGGATATAGTTGTATGATTGGGTACCTGACCTCAACATAACCGCTTCCATCAATTTGTTGTCCAAATAATCCCATATTGAAAGATTCTTCACAGTAGTAATCCATTTCGAGATAGACCTTGCTGTCCCTCGGTAAATCAAATAATTGAGATGTTCGTATATCTGCAATGGTACGGTCTGCATCTAAAACAATCAGTCCACTATGCCCTTCAAAAGAAAGCGAATCAAGCACCGTCATCATTGTGGTATCGCTATTTGGCGTTTTTTCAAAGCTGTTTCCAAGTCCTTCGAAATCTTCGAGAAGTGGAACACTTACATTTTCGTATTCATAAACGGGATTCAGATGAATGATTCCTTTTTCGGGGAGCATTGTGTCCATTGAAAAGCTTGTGTAGAATGGGTAAACTGCCCTAAATTGCCCCAGTCCGTTGTCTCTGATACCTGTTTCAAGCGCAATATTTTGATTTCCTGTAGGCAAAACCGGGACTTTAAATGGAATTTCGTAAGTGCCAATGTATTTGTTGTCAACGTAAAGCCAGATGTCATTAATGTCTTGGGAGTTACTGCCGGTTTCTGTGCTAGAAACTACGCTAACACTATCTACTTGAATATAAGCAGGTATGGGTTCTTCTTTGTCGAACGCATCGCAGGACTGTAACAGAATTAACAGTGCACTCAGTTTTAAAACCCCCAATAGTTTTCCCAGCATGAGTTATAACGATTTTGAAATTAAACGCTCGCAAAGTAAAGATATTGTTTCCATATTAGGAACAATTTGAAGTTAATTTAATTTTCGAGTTGATTTCCTGAATTACTTGCATCGTTTGACTGGTATTTTCAAGACTAATTTCAGGAGATTTCATTTGCAAAATACTATTGGAGAATGCGTTGAATTCGTCTTCTAGCTCATTCGCATTTTTTACCGGAATACACTCCCTGACAAGGTCACTAAAGTTTTTTGAGAAGAGCGGCATTTCGGCATCGCTGTTTTTTGAATAACGGTAGGCTTTATGTTTTAACAAGTCGATTGACACGTAGTTTCCGGGATTGTAAAACGTGATTTGTTTAATGTCTTTTGCGGAAATTTTACTGGCTGTCAGGTTTGCGATGCATCCGTTGTGAAATTCTATGATTGCATTGACAACATCAGGACTAGAGTTTGAGGTTGACATGCCATAAGCAGAAATCTTTCGGATTTCAGAATTGACGACGCTTAGAATATTGTCAATATCGTGAATCATAATATCGTTTACCGGATGAATGCTTTTACTATCTTCAAAATATCGTTTCATGCTGTGAGCATGAATCATGCGAACACGTGGGCTGATAAACGGGCGTGCAGCAATAAATGCCGGATTGTACCGATGCGGAAATCCGATATGTACCACCACATCCGCTTCGTCACTTAAATTGATTAAGTCGAGGGTTTCCTGATTATTGTAATTCAGCGGAGGGTCAATAAACAGATGTTTTGATTTGCGAAGTGCATTTCTGAGATTTTCATATGAATTGAATCCTGGAGCGGCAAAGAGTGCGTCTGCTTCCTGAACCAATTCATCCGGATGCGTATATATTTTTAGTCCATGCCGTTTTTTAACATCTATTACCCGTTTATCATCCAGATCATGAATGCCGATGAGTTTGAACGTATTCATAGTGTTTAACAAGCTGAGATACTCATCCGTTTTATCATGACTCCCTAAAATTCCCGCTTTTATCATAATTTGATAATTTTTGATAAAAATACATTTGAAAGTTGTTTAATCCATTGCATTCTAAGGAGTTTTATCAACCCAGAGATGTTAAAAACCATGTGCTTAGCTTTCCTGATGCCTATTGCGTTAATTTTTAACAGAGCTTTGTGTATAACGTGTTTTGGAATCTTTTGGCATGAACACGGCACAACGTTAATTTTTAACAGAGCTTTGTGTATAACCCGTATTGCTGCATATTTTCTGGTATTGATGAAGTTGGTTCCTTGAACTGTTTTAAAAAAAACTCTGTAATCAAGTTTGGTTTTCATTAAAAATAGCTATTTTTGCAGCCTGAAAGAAACTGGTCTAGTAGCTCAGTTGGATTAGAGCAACGGCCTTCTAAGCCGTAGGTCCCAGGTTCGAGCCCTGGCTGGATCACAAAAGAACCGGATATCAGATTGATGTTCGGTTTTTTATTTGGAACCGTATCAGGGCGAGAAGTCTATCCCGATGGATATCGGGAAGCCCTGGCTGGATCACAAAAGAA
>CAYOUD010000047.1:0-16611 GCA_964407055.1 uncultured Bacteroidales bacterium
GTTAGAAATACAATACTATTTAGTGTCTGTCTATACAGTCAAGTGTTTAGTTCATAATGTTCGAGATTAAGGCGTGCGAAAACTTCAAACCGCAGTATCCGCCATGCGGCGGATTCGAGGATTTGAAATTTGAGCAACAACGCAAATATCGGACTGTATGGACAGACACTATTTAGACATCTGTTTCCAACACGTAACCGTCTCGTCGAACCAGCATCGGTCCTTCGTAAGTATTATGTGTGCCCAGCACTTTTGGAATATACAGTGAGCTGACAATATGTTTGGCGGTTGCATTCGTTGATACAGTTTTTTCTTGCCCGTTTTTCATCATAAAGTGAAAGGCAATTTTTGTCGAGATGTTGCGACTCATTCCTTTATCTAAAATTGCTGGCATATAATAAATTGTCCTGACTCCTTTGCTGATAAGCTCTCCGGCGGCACTTCCGGCGGCTCCGTGAAGCGCAGATTTTGATGCAGTGAATCCTGGAAATCCTTCAATCACAATATCTTCTGCAGTTGTGCCGAGATACAGAACGCTTTCTTTCAGTAAGGGCTGCAATGCTTTGGTAATTTGTAACGGTGCAAAATGATTAATTTGCATAATGTCGTTGAGATTCGGAGTATTTAATCCCTTATTATGATTTTCGGAAACCCCTGTAGCATGAATAAGATAGTCAATGTGAGAGGTTTCTGCTTTGACTTTATCTGAAAAGTGATTGAGCGCAGTTTGCTTTGTAAAATCAGCTTGAAGAAATGTCGGTTCTTCTGATAAGTTTATTGTGCTAAGTTTCTCTTCTATAGCGGTTTTGTCGGTTTGATAATGCAAAATTAATTTTGCGCCGCGTTTGCCGAGTTCAAGTGCAATTTCTTGACCCAGTGCACCCGAAGCGCCACATACGACAGCCGTCTTATTGACTAAGTCATTTTTGTGCAATGTACTGAGCTGTTTGTTTTTATTTTCTGGTGCCATATACGTAAATCCGCCGTAATTTCCTCCGACTCCGGCAACTGTACTCATGATTTTCATGCCAGATTTCAGCCGATTTTGTTGATTTAACATTGATAATCCAATTGCGACAGTTGCTCCGGAAACATTTCCGTATTCTTTTTGCGGTTCAAGAAATAATTGAGCGTCTGTAAGCCCAATGTTTTGTGTCGTCGGAATTAGAATTGCACTTCCTGTTTGATGTGGTATAAAAGCATCTACATCGCTTGTTTTCCAGTTTGTTTTTGCAAGTATTTCTTTTCCTGATTTTGTCATGTTGATAATGGCTCTGTCTTTAATGACCGAATCTTCCATATATAAATTGGATTGTTTATCAACTCCTACAAAATCAATCATGTGCATGTCATGATAATTTGTAATTTGCAAAACACCTTCTTTTTTGTCTGCCTCTGATTTGCTGAGAATGACGGCTGCAGCAGCATCTCCAAAGGTGATAAAGGGAACGAATTTCATGCGTTGTGTCAAAAACGATGACATGGTTTCGGTATGTGCCACCACGACATGTTTTGCGTTTTCATGCTGTTTCAGATATTCTATGGCACGTTCCAGATTGATGTTAAAACCGGAGCATCCGGAAGTTAAGCTCATGCATGGCGTGTCGTTATCAAAATCCGTAAAATAACCTTTAATTGTGGAGGCAATTCCCGGTGCTTGTTCATGTGGTGAAACGGTGCTGACAAACCAGGCAGCAATGTCGTTAATTTGAAGTTCGGCATCACAAATTGCATTTTTAATAGCTTTAACCCCAAGTCCAAGTGAGGTTTCTGCATAATAAAGTTTTTTTCGTGTTGGCGGAAATGGTGTCACATGATGCCGCGTGAAAAAGCCCATTTTGTATCCTGCAAAGTAATCGAAGGCAGTAACATTGGGATGTTTTCGCTTGAATTTGGCGTAGTTTTCACTTTTTTCTATTTTGTCTTCACGAAACCCTTGAAGATAGTTTTTTCTGACCGATTCAATAATTTCTTGATTTGTGATTTTATATTTACCGCTTGCGTGACCAAAGCCACTGAATATGAAGTTTTCCATAATTTTATGCTTTAATGTAACCATCGCGTCTCACCATCAGTGCGCCTTCATAATTTGCCTGAACACCTTGTACTTTTGGTAAAAACATTGATTTGAATACTCTGTCTGCAATCGCATCCATAGGGATTAGCGCTTGTTGTCCGATGCTTTGTATAGACATTGCAATTTGTACCTCATTGAGTTTGGATGTCATCCCGCCGTCAATAATGCCGGGCAAATAATACACAACTCGCACATTTTTGTTGTACATTTTTTGTGCAAAATCTACTGCGAAAGCGTGGAGGGCTCTTTTACTGCTGACATAAGCCGAGGAACCGGGAAATAGGGCATCTTCGGCAACTGAACCCACAATGACAATGCTTTCTGTAATTTCAGATTGTAGTTTTTCACAAATGCTTCGGTTTGCTCGATGATTAATTTGGTCAACCATTTTTAATTCGTCGTCAGTGACATCACTTGCGCGATTTAAACTTCCCGTATGCGCTGCTGAAAGTAGCATGTAGTGTATTTCGTCAGTGTTTTGTTTGATGCTTGATATCAATGAATCTACATCTTCAGGATTTGCTAAATCAGCCTGAATGTAAGTGATTTGAGATTCCCATTCTGCAAGTTTTTTCTTTAAGGCATCAAATTTATTTCCGGGTTTTCTGTAATGAAGCATCAAATTTGCTCCTTCCTTTAGGCTTCTTAATGCGACTTCTGATGCTAATCCGCCGGTTGCGCCTGAAATGAATATGTGTTTTCCTGCAAGACGTTTTTTGCGTTTTTCGGGCATTTTTTGATGAGGGACGATGTATGCAAACCCTCCGTATTCTCCACCTAATCCGGCAACTGCAGTTAAAATTTTTATACCGGGTTTTAATCTTCCTTGCTGTTTCAGCAGATATAAACTTGCAGGTACTGATGCCCCGGAGAGATTTCCATAAGTCATTTGGACATCCTCAATGAGTTTTTCTTTTGGAACCTTGACAGCTTCTGCAACGGAGTGAACTATAGCATGTCCGGTTTGGTGGGGGATGAATAAATCGTATTGATTTTCCCATGCGGTTTCTTGCATGATATTTCTTATCACACGAATCATATTCGGAACGGCACGTGATTTCACGATACGCGGCTCCATATAAAGATTTCCATTTTTATGTGCCCCGAGAAAATCAATCATTCGTAAATCTTCATGATTTTCGATTGCAATGATACCTTCTGGATTTTCAGATATTGAGCGACTGAGTACGACTGCTGCGGCGGCATCTCCAAAGGTGGTAGCCGGGACAAAATCCCGTTCATCCAATAATAATTCCGACATGACTTCAGTATGTGCAATAACAACATGTTGCATCTCCGGATGATTTTGCATCATATTTATTGCCCGCTCCACATTAATATTGAATCCGACACAGGCAGAAGTCAATGTCATGCATTGCGATTGATTTTCGTATGGCACAAAATAACATTTCAGGGTTTCAGCGGTTCCCGGAGCCATTTCGTGTGCCGTTGCTGTACTGACAAGCCATGCATCAATATCATCAGGAGATATTCCGGCATCATTAATGGCTTCTTCAACGGCTTTCACTGCCAAATCCAGCGAGTTCTCAGCATATTTGTATGCCGGTTTAACCGGTGGAAATGGGACAACATGTACTCTGCTTTTGAACCCCATTTTTTGTTCTGCCAGAAACTCAAAAGGCGTTAATTTGCCTCCAGATTTCAGATGTGCATTGTAGGAGTCGCCTGCACGCACTCTTTCGTGATTGAATCCAATGTAAAAGCCTTTTAAAATGGCTTGTTCAATTTGTTCGTTTTCTATGATGTGCTTGGCGGGAGCGAATCCCATACCTTTAAATATGAACTGATTCATTATTTATTTTGCTTTGATTCAAAAAAAGATTGAATTTTCTTACTGCCTTCACGCTCCATTAATTTGCCAAATAATTCGGCTTCATCGCGAAATGCGTGTTGGCGAGGCTTTCCCACGGCAGATTTTAGTAGTGCTTTTACATCAAAAATGCTTTCTCTGGTATAAGATGAGATTTTGCGTTTGTAACGTTCAAGAAAACCTGTTAATTCTTCCCTGCGAACAAGTTCCTGAATAATTCCTTGATTTAGGGCATCATTGGCGGTCAAAATCTTATTGGCGCTCATTGTGTAAATGCAATTTGCGTATCCTGCATGTTCCTGAAATCTGCGAGTACCACCGCCGGCAGGGATAATTCCGTAACGCATTTCAGGCAAGGCGAATTGTGCATTTTCGCTTGCAATTCTCATGTCGCAGGATAGCGCGAGTTCCAGTCCGCCGCCAAAAGCAATGCCTTCAATCACTGCCATGGTGAAAAATGGAAGGCTTTCGATTTGCTTGAAAATTTGTTGAATCCAAAGGGAAGCTTCTCTGGCGTCAGATTGATCCATTTTCGCCATATAACTCAAATCTCCGCCTGCACAAAATGCTTGTGCATTTCCCGCAATGAACAAGGCTTTAAGTGATTCGTTCTCTTCTAATTGTGTCAGACAATCGCTGAGTTCGTTCAGCAAGTCGTGATCCAGGGCATTCAACTTTTCGGGTTTGTTCAGCCGTATGCTCGCAATCTTGTCCTGTATTGTAAATTCAATATATTGCACGCTTGTTTGTTTTAATATGATTAGTAAAGATAATGATTTCTCTTTGGTTTTTATTGTGAAAATGCATGAAAGTTTTTATTATGATTGTTTAAGGGAGCTTTTTTGTAGAATTACAGGTGAAAGAGGTGACGATTTGATTTACCTGTCACAATTTGGTGCTTGCAAGGAAAGCGAAGTTTTGTATGTTGGTTTACAAGATGTCTTAAAAAGTGTAGATCTTAAATATCTTAGTGGTGATAGGAATAAGTTAGTTGTTGAAATAGAACATTCTCCTGCGATTTATATTCCTAATATAGAAATTGCAGATTTTTGATAATCAAGGAGTTCTTTTGTACTCAGGGAGTGTGTATTCAAAAGAAAACAGTAGCGTAGTTCCTGTAACTCATTTTATTTCAGGAATATATACAGCAATAATAAAAACTAACGACCGTGTTGTAAAAAGTGTTAAATTTATAGTTAGATAATAAGTGAAATAATCTGTCTTTTGATGAAAAAAACATTTGCCATAGTATGCTTTTCCTTTATTAGTATTATGCTATTTACCCAAGAACGGTATTATAATATGTATGAAGGATGGATATGTTGCAATGTTGTATTGAATGAAGATGTTTATAATATTTGGGGGAAAGATAATAATATTTCAGGAGGATACGAAGTTATCAGGCAGTCGATAAGTATTGAGGGAAATTATTTGTCAACGAATAATGCTTTCTTTATCGAACCATATCTTGCAACACATATATTTAGAAGACCTGATATGCTTGTAACTAAGGGTAGGAGCTCCTATTTTACCGGTTATGTTCAACATGGAGATAATGCGTATTATCCATTGTTTATGAAGTATGATGAAGACAGTCAGGATACTGTGTTTTCAAGGATTTACACAGGTCTGCTTGATGATCAGTTAATATTTTATACATCGTATTATAGGTCTAATAATATTTATACTCTTGCTTCAACCTATGATGATGGTAATCATATTAATATGTCTTTCCATAAAATTGATACTTTGGGCAATGTGCATTTTAGTCAGCAGTATTATCCTACCTCCAATCATCCTTATGCAGATATTCGTTATCCATTGCAAATAGCCCCGGTTAATGATGGAGGCTTTACCCTTACCTTTGAGGAGCCAATTTATACTAGTTCTTTAAGGAATCAGGATTCTTATTGTTTAAAGGTTGATAGTTTGGGGAATGAAGAATGGCGATGTGCTTTAGGTCATCATGATACGGTGAATTATCGCCCTTTTGTTTTTCCACAACCGGATGGTAATTTTTTATTTACTTAATGTGATCCCCAAATTGTAAATACGATAAATCCAACTTTTCAACCTAGGGATAATGATAGTAGTACCATATGGATAGGTGAAATGAATGCCAATGGTAATGTGCTGTGGAAGCGGAGTTTAAGTTGGGGCGACTCTCCGTTGAATCATTTGAGGTATTATGTGAATGATGTTTATCAGTCTGAAATAGGAGAAATATATCTTGCTGGTATAAACTCATTTTATACTGGGAAAGTCTTTTTAATAAAGATAGATACTCAATACAATGCACAATGGATAAAGTATTATGAATGTTTCCCTGAAAATACTGATGCTGATTGGTGTTACACAAAGGTATATAGCTTAACAGCTACAAGTGATGGAGGCTTTATTATGGCGGGTGAGTATTTAAGTACAGATAGTGAGATGTTTCCAGGTGGTGTGCAGTCCTCTCTTGTTATAAAAGTTGATGAATGTGGATGTTTGGAGGAAGGCTGCAATCCTGATTGTTATACTTCAAGTGCTCAAGTACAATACATAAGAATGAATCATCTTGAGATTTTTCCTAATCCGTCAACTGATTTTGTTCGTATTAATTTTGACGCACAAGAAGGGAGTTTGAAATTTTTTAATCAGCAAGCTCAATTGTGTATTGATAAAAAGTATAATGTAGGTACTGAACTTGACCTTTCTTCACTATCTTCAGGACTTTATACTGTCCGCCTAAATGCAGATGGCAAATTTTATTGGGGGCAGTTTGTAAAAAATTAGCATGAGTGTTTTGCACATGCATTTATTTTGTCATGAAATTGATCTTTTTTAAAATCAAATTTTCTATTTATTCTTCGCATCTCATTCTGAATTTTTATCTTTACAAAAAATGAAAAAACGCTTATGAAAGTTTTATTGAAAAATATTAAATCGCTTGTGAATGTTGAGGATAATCCTCGCTTATTGGTAAAAGGGAAAGCCATGGACGATGTGAAATGCATTGATAATGCGTGGTTGTTGGTTGACGGAGAACGGATTGCCGATTTTGGCTCAATGGATACCATGGATGATAATGCGACGATTCAATCATGTGATGAATTGGTTGAAATGGATATGACTGGACATCATGTGTTTCCATCATTTTGTGATTCACACACGCATCTTGTGTACGCCGGAAGCCGTGAAATTGAGTATGTTGATAAAATTAGAGGTTTGAGTTATGAAGAAATCGCAAAGCGAGGCGGAGGAATTCTAAATTCTGCTAAGCTGCTTCATAATACCTCAGAGGATGAGCTTTACGAACAATCCATGAAGCGGATTCGTGAAATAATTTCGCAGGGAACAGCTGCCGTGGAAATAAAAAGTGGATATGGTTTAAATCCTGAAGATGAGCTGAAAATGTTGCGTGTGATAAAACGAATTAAGGAAACCTCTCCAATTGAAGTTGTGGCAACGTTTTTAGGTGCTCATGCAGTTCCAGCGGAATATAAAGGGCGACAAACCGAGTATGTTGATATGGTTATCAATGAAATGATTCCTCAAGTTGCTGCTGAAGAATTAGCCGATTATATTGATGTGTTTTGTGATAAAGGTTTTTTTACCGTTGAGGATACAGATCGGATTTTGATGGCAGGGATGAAATATGGCATGAAAGCGAAAATCCATGCGAACGAATTGGCAAAATCGGGAGGAATACAAGTTGGTGTAAAATATGCAGCGCTTTCAGTCGATCATATTGAATATACGGAAAAAGAAGAAATGGATGTGTTGATGGATTCGGATACCATGCCAACAGTTTTACCCGGTGCTGCTTTCTTTTTGAATATGCCTTTTGCTCCGGCAAGAGAAATGATAGATTACGGCTTGCCGGTTGCCTTTGCATCAGATTATAACCCCGGATCATCGCCAACAGGAAATATGAAATTAATGAATTCCTTCGCTTGCGTAAATTATCGATTGACACCCGATGAGGCTTTAACGGCAACCACGATAAATACCGCTTATGCAATGGGATTAAGTGAGGAGTTTGGAAGCATTGCCAAAGGGAAATATGCCAATTTGTTTTCTTGTCCGGATATTCCGAGCCGGCATTTTTTTCCTTATGC
The DNA here is from genome assembly GCA_964407055.1 of uncultured Bacteroidales bacterium. Taxonomy (GTDB): domain Bacteria; phylum Bacteroidota; class Bacteroidia; order Bacteroidales; family ML635J-15; genus JAQIBY01. The sequence continues at coordinate 8,012 of CAYOUD010000047.1, forward strand.
ATACGGAAGTGATTTGATTGGTATGGTGATGTTGAAAGGTGAGGTATTGAGTTAGGTTTAGTTTTTGAATCAAAAAATTGCATAAAATAAACCAGGCAGCCGGGGAGACTGCCTGGAAAAACTAATTAAACTAACTAAACTAACTAAACCATTACAACTATTGTGCTTTTCAGACACATAAGTTATTATACAAACTCGTATGGAGGGAAATTGTTGCGTGGGAATCTCTTTTTAAGAAACATTTAACACCTTAAGTGTTTTAGTCTTTTTGTTTAGCTTTTTACAATGTATGTTTTTACCGTAAAAATAAACCCGACAGTCGGGGAGACTGCCGGGAAAAACCAATTAAACTAACTAAACTAATACGACTATTGTATTTTGCTTGTTGATAATATAACCCTGAATTGTCTAAAATGTTGTCTCTGAAGGTAGGTTTAAGATAAGTTTAACATTTTGTGGTGTAGTAGTTGTTTATGAGTATGATTTTATTAGATTTTGTTTCCCTCCGGTTGCATTATTTCTGTTGTTTTAATAAACTGGCAGATTGACTCATGTAATTTATTTTGAGACCCTCACGTCTCTGCCAATCTGTGGATGATCGCAGCGCAATGCGTCGCCACAGATAAATACACCAGACTATCAGGAAGTTGTCCCGAAAAATTCACCGCAAATAGTTAGTGGTTAACATAAGGTACTGTTGATTAATGCTTGCCATTCCCTTTGCACATCTTCAAACCATCTAAACCCTTGGAATATAAAAATATGACTGCGGGTTTAGATGATTCAAATCTGCACAAAGGGGATGGCATGAATTTTCCGGGTTGTGTTTATAATACTTCGGATTTGGTTCGGCAATGCGTAAAATATGAAGGGAGGAATCTCCCCCGCCTTAGAAATTTAAAGTTTTATTGGACAAGCTTGTTTCACGTTTAATAAAAACAAACCCGGCAGTCTGAGAGACTGCCGGGAAAACCAATTAAAACTAACTTAACCATTACTACTTTGTGCGTGTTGCACTTAAGAAGTATATACTAAACTCGTAAAATGAAAAATTGTTGTGTGAATTGGTGATGTTTTTTTATTTTTTTTAATAAAAGTTCGGAAAGCGCTTGTAGCTAGTGTTTTTCATTTCAGTATGATGAAAACAAAACCAGGCAGTCGGGGAGACTGCCTGGAAAAACCAATTAAAACTAACTTAACCATTACAACTATTGCCTGTTGGCATAATTATAACGCCATTGCAATGCAAATATCGTAATTTATTTCAAATTACAAAATAAAAATGGTTAAAATAATACAAATCCAGCGAGTATGGTGGCGAAGCGTGTTAAAATACGGATAAGATTTGTTAATTTTATTTTGGAAAAGAACGGTTAATATTCGATAAGCATGATAAAAATCATGTAATGAAGTTTGTTTTGAAATATTAAATTCTAAAAAAATTAATATATTTTCAAATCTTCAAGTTTATATCCATTTAAGAACTGGGTGTCTGAGATGCGTTTTTTGCTTTGAATTTGCAATTCCAAAATTTGAATTAATCCATTTTTGACTGCAACCAAAATTTTATCATTTTCGGATTGAATGATTTGCCCGATTTCTGCATTGTGATTTTGTGTAATAAACTTGGTGTTAAGAATTTTCATGCTGCTGGCTTTATCCCGGAAACGGATGTTTGTCCATGCACCCGGATATGGGCTTAGTCCACGAATTTTGTTGTAAATTGTTTTTCCCTCTAAACTCCAATCAATTTCGCAATCTGCTTTAAAAATCTTTGGGGCAGATCTAATTTCCAGGTCGGTGTTTTGTTTTAATGGTTTGATGCTGTTTGTTTCCAGTTTATTCACAGTTTTTAGAACTAAATCTGCACCACTAATCATCAATTTATCATGCAAACTACCTACTGTATCTGTTTCCAAAATGTCAATTTTTTCTTGCAATAGGACATTTCCTGTATCAATTTTCTCATCAATGAAGAAAGTTGTATTTCCCGTTTCTTTTTCACCATTAATAATTGCATGATTAATTGGCGCAGCACCCCGGTATTGTGGTAGGAGTGAGGCGTGTAAGTTAAATGTTCCAATTCTTGGAATTTCCCATATAATCGCCGGTAACATTCTGAAAGCTACCACAACCATTAGGTCGGGTGCAAGAGCTTTCATCGCATTTATAAAGGCTTCATCTTTCATTTTATCCGGCTGATATACTGGGATATCAAGTGATAAAGCAGCATTTTTTACCGAAGCGGATTTTAGTTTTTTCCCTCTCCCGGCTGGTTTGTCTGGCGCTGTGACAACCGCAGTGACATTATGATGTTTATGTAGTAATTCGAGCGAAGGAATTGCAAAATCCGGTGTTCCCATGAAAATAATATTCAACATAGTCGATTATTTTTTATTGTCATCTTCTGGTGGTAAATGTAAATCATGCCCCATTCTGTCTCGTTTTGTCTTTAAGTATTTAATATTGAACTTATTAGGTGTCGATTCAATTGGAATATTTTCAACAATTTTCAAACCGTAGCCTGTCAGTCCTGCACGTTTTATTGGATTATTTGTAAGCAGGCGAATTCTCTGTACTCCGAGACTACGTAGAATTTGTGCCCCGACTCCATAATCTCTTTCGTCAGCTGCATATCCGAGATGAATGTTTGCTTCTACAGTATCCATACCTTCATCTTGCAATTTGTAAGCTTCAATTTTTGACATGAGCCCAATGCCACGACCTTCCTGATTCATGTAAAGTACGACGCCTTTTCCCTTGCGATCGATCATGCGCATTGATTCATGCAGTTGGTCTCCGCAATCACATCTGTGGGAACCGAAAATGTCACCGGTAACGCATGACGAGTGTACTCTGACCATGATGCTTTCATCCGGATCCCATTCGCCTTTAATGAGCGCAACATGTTCTAATCCGTTGGAGGTTTGTTTGAAGGGAATCAGATCAAAATCTCCGTATTCAGTTGGAAGATGTACTCTTACACCTCTGGAAATAAGACTTTCCGTTTCAAGGCGGTAAGCTATTAGATCTTTTATTGCGATGATTTTGAGGTCGAATTTCTTTGCAATTTTGATTAACTCCGGCATCCGAGCCATGGTTCCGTCTTCGTTCATGATTTCAACCAACGCACCACCGGGAGTGAGACCTGCAAGTTTTGTTAAATCTACAGTTGCTTCGGTATGTCCTGAGCGTCTTAAGACACCATTGTCTTTTGCTTTAAGCGGGAAAATATGTCCCGGGCGCCCCAAATCTGCAGGACGTGTTTTGTGATTAACCAGGGCTTTTATGGTTTTTGAACGGTCGCTGGCAGAAATTCCGGTTGTACATCCGTGACCGTTAAGGTCGACAGAAACTGTAAACGGAGTTTCATGAAGGGACGTATTTTTTCCTACCATGAGTTCTAAATCCAGTTCGTTACAACGAGATTCAGGAAGGGGAGTGCAGATGAGTCCTCTACCATGTTTTGCCATAAAGTTGACTATTTCCGGTGTGATTTTTTCTGCAGCGACAATGAAATCACCTTCATTTTCGCGGTCATAATCATCAACAACGATAATTACCTCTCCTTTACGGATGGCTTCAATTGCTTCGGGTATGCTGTTCAGTTGGTTACTGAAATCGTTTTGTGGGTTTCCAGACATTGGTTTTAACTCCTTTTAAATTTCTAAAGAATCCGATTAATAATGCGAGATTCATTGTGAAAAAATGCGTTGCAAAACGCAAAAGTACATTATGTATTTTTAATTTTTTAAGTAAAATGTCATATACTGGCAATGTTAGGATAAAAAATGCTCCGATTGCCAAGATTAAATAGAATGTATTTTGAAATGCAAGTATGGATAAGCAGATTATTATGAAAATCAAGAAAAAAGGACCAAGCCATCTAAGTGCTTTGTGAGAGAAGAATGCAAATGCCTTTCCTTTCCAGATAGGCCATAATAAATGCTTAAAATGATATAAGTTTTGAAAATTCCCGGTCGCAATGCGGATTTTCCGGTGAAATTCATCACGCAGATTGTTTGAAACATCTTCAAATACTGTGGCATCTAGGTTGTTGACTGTTTTTTTGTTTTGTTCCAATACTTTCATGCAGATGAAAAAATCATCCACAAGGTAATTGTTAGGAACATCATTGAATAAGAATTTTCTGATGGCATAACATCCGCCAAAAGGGCCCATCATACTACCCCAAAGCAAACTTTCGTGCTGTTTAATGAATACCTCACGGGAGATGTATGATTTTTCCTGAAATGAAATTCCTTCTTTTTGAAGTCCTGTATTAATCATTTTTGCATCAACTAGTCCTATGCTTTCATCTTTGAAATATCGAACTAATTCAAAAATTGTTTCATTATGAAACATGACATTTGCATCGGTAAGGATTAGAATGTCGCCCTGTGCTTCTTTTTCAAGCTGATTCACGATAGAAACTTTTCCTTGGCGACTTGTAAATACTTTAAAATGCATGTTTTGATTTTTGTTTGCAATGTCTTTTACAATCTCATTTGTGCGGTCACTAGAGTTATCTGAGCCAATAAAAATTTCCAGTTTTTCAGTTGGGTAATCGTTTTCAAGCATTGTTTGTATCTTTTCTGCGATTACTGCTTCTTCATTATAGGCAGCCATAATGACAGATACTTTCAGGAGATTATCTGAGTGTGTGTAGCTTAGGTTTGAAATGGATTTTCTTTTGGATGCCCATTTTATTATTATAGGGTAAACCACATAGCTATGTAAAATGCCTGCAACAGAAAGGAATAATATGATTTGTAATGCAATCATTTTACTTGTTTCTTATAAAATTCGCGTAAATTTTTTGCAATTTTTAGATTGTCATAATTTTCATGAACAAATTGTTTTCCATTTTGCGAAAGGATTTTTCTTTGTTCTTTATCCCGACAGAGTTGAATGCACGCTTCCGCAAAGGCTTTTGGCTCATTTGCAATTTTCAAATGCACATTGTTTTCAAGCGCTATGCCTTCTGCGCCAATTTCAGTGCTGACGATGCTTTTTCCGAGTGCAAGCCCTTCGATTATTTTCACCCGCATTCCACTTCCGCTGAGTAAGGGTACAATTAGAATTGATTTTGATTGCAGAAATTTGTAGGCATCGGGAACTTCTCCGAGATAATGAATTTGTTTTTTATTGAAATAGTCGGCTGTATGTTCCGTTGCGTTTCTGCCGGCGATGTAGAAGTTTATATCCGGAATTTGTTTTAGAATTAATGGCCAGACTTCATTCACAAACCAGCTAAGTCCTTCGAAATTCGGTATCCAGTCTAAGGCGCCAATATGTGCGAGTGCATTTTCTTCTTCAATTTTCGGATGCTTAGGTATTTGGTCAATAAAAACTCCTGTTGTTGTTCTGAAAATCGGGACATTGACTCCCATTTTTTGATAAGTATCTGCATTTACCTGAGAGACGGGAATCAATGAGTCGTACTGGTTCATGACCTGTTTTTCCATTCGCTTGATTCGCTTTGCCATATTGGTCAGATAAATGCTTTTAATTGGGTTTTTCGTGTTTTTAGCGATTTGCATCCAAATTTCGTGTTCAATATTTGGTGCGCGCATTGTAATATGGGCATTTGAAAATTCCCGAATTGTTTGGATATACACGCTAAGATAAAGCATCTCAAGAATGACAATGTCGTATGTGTTTGATTTTAATTTGTCGATGAGTGCATTTTCAAATATCTGATGATTAAAGCGTTCAGCAATGTATGGCTTTTTCGATAAAATCAGGTTTCGCAATAATTTGGATGCTGAGATGTTTGTGTCAATTGAAACGGTCTCGATTGACATGGTTTTTCGAATGTTTTCAGGGATATCCGTTGTGTTGATGTGATGTTTTGGTGTGTTAATCGCCAGCATGTCAATAGAGCATCCGGATTTAGCGAGCCCGTATGCAATGCTGAATGTCCCGATTGCCCCTCCATCTTTTAAGGGCCAAGGAACTTTATTTGCCAGAAAGAGAATCTTCATCACAATTATCGTCTCAAAAGAGGCTGCAAGATAAAAAAAAAATCAGGCTTTTCTGATTTTTTTGATTTGTTTTCTACGACGTCTGCTGCGAAGCTTTTCGCGAAATCGCTGATAAGATTCTGGACGCATATTCATGGAGTCATTTGCTGCTTTAATGGTTAATATAAGACCAATGGGTGATAATATTGCTGTGGCGATCCACATGCCGATTTCAGGTGGCAAAATTGCTTCACGCACCATTTTTTCACTGAACATTGTGATGATAAAGTAAATGACGAAGAAAATTACAGATATGACAGTTGGCATCCCAATTCCGCCTTTACGGATGATTGCTCCAAGCGGTGCTCCAATAAAAAACAGAACCAGACATGAGATAGGCAGTATAAACTTTTTATGCCATTCGATTTCATGTCGTGTTACCCATCGGCGGTTTCCTTCAATTTCTCGTGTGGCATAATAAATGTAAGTTTGTCCTGAACGTGCGTAATTGAGGGCAACATCAAGTGTTTTATTTTTTTCGATTATGGAGTAGCTGGCAAAAAGGCTATCTAGATTAATAATTGCAATTTCCGCTTTAGGGATACTATCAAAGTGCGGAAAGGGGAACTGTGTTGTGTATTCGTCTTCTTTCTTTTTGTTTTGAGTTTTTTTATTGCTCTGCTTAGTCTCTGGTTTGTTTTTTTTCTCCTGTGCTGTTTTTTCTTTCGTGGTTGATTCTTTTTTGACTTTCTGTATTCCGTGCTCAGTAATTATGTTTGACCCGAATGGAACTTTGATGTTTTCCTTAACTGTTTTGGTGCTTCCGTCTTCTTGGGTTTTTGTTGTGACTTTTGTGTGCTCAACAAGATTGTTTCCCGGTTTGTATCCGCGCATTCCTTTGAATAGAGAGTATTTGAGAATATTGGTGCCAATCACTTGTTTTCGCCTTACCACATCGTAAGAGAGTGAGTCGATTGCATGGTTTAACTGGTTAAGGCTTAACATCTGATAATTGTCTTTAAACAAAGTTTCATCACTTCGTTTTAAGCCCAGTCCATCCATTTTGATGTAAATAGTTTGTTCTTTGAAACTAGTTTTTTGATAGGGATATCTTCGTTTTGTACGAGGCTTTTTTTCAGTGACTTCATCATATAATTCGCCGTTGCGGAGTTTCATAATCATATATGATTTGTCATTGGTCATTTTTATTTCTCCGCTTTCAGCAATAATAATGCTTGCCGGTTTTTGTTTTACTCTGTGGTCGTAAACTAAAACATGTTTTAGCTCATTTGTTTTTTTGTCTTTTTTATCAACTTTTATACTGAGTCCTTCTATGCTGTTTGTGAAAATTCCTTCCTGAATGCTGATTTCTGGATTTTGATGCTGCACATCATGTAATAGTGTACGCATTTTCAAGTTGGTGTAAGGTAGCAGGTTATTTGAGAAGTAGAATGCGCCAATGCTGATAAAGATAACTAATACAATTAATGGCCTCATAATGCGATAAAGCGAAATCCCACTGGATTTTATGGCAAAAAGCTCATTGGATTCTCCAAGGTTTCCAAATGTCATAATTGACGCCAAAAGTATGGCCAGCGGCAAGCCCATAGGCACAAGTGTTACAGATGCATAAAGGAGTAATTCTGCGATGACATTCCATTCTAAACCTTTACCAACTAAGTCATTGATGTATTTCCACAGAAATTGCATCAATAAGAGGAAAATGGATAGAAAGAAGGTGATTATCAGTGGGCCGATAAAAGAGTTGATCAGGTATCTATAGAGTTTTTTGAACACAGTTATAACTTTATCGCTGCAAAACTAATGTTTTATTTTTGGATTTAACAGGTATGTGATAAATTCAAAAGGAATCCCTCATGCTTTACAGCCCGAGAATCCGTTTGAGTTCTTGTATTTGGGTGTCCCATAGCTCAATGTCATCTGCTTTTTCCTGCTCATCATCAGCAAAGTCGGTAATTATAAGCGCCAAATCACTAGTGAGTTCATCTTTGTTGAGTTTGAATTCGAAAAAATTATCTTCATTATCACCCACCCAGCGGTATTTGGCGAATTGATTATCTTTTCGTTCTAGAATTTCGGCGGCTTGTTCACTGCCTTCCCAAGAGAAAGTCATGATGTTTTTTTGTACGTTGACATCATCAGCGAACCATTCAGAAAGCCCAGAAGCGGTTGCTAGTCTGTAATAAAGCACTTTTAGGCTAGTCTTGAAAGTGTATTCCAATTCATATCTAATCTTTTTTGCCATTGCCACTTAAATTTAGTGTTAGTTTAGCAAGTTAAAAAAAAATATCGTAAAAACTCAAAATAGTTTGAAAAATTAAATCAAGATACTATATTTGCAGTCCGATTTGGCGAGGTAGCTCAGCTGGTTAGAGCGCATGATTCATAATCATGAGGTCGGCAGTTCAACCCTGCCTCTCGCTACAGGGAGTAGTAAAGGGTTGCAAGTTTGCAGCCCTTTTTTATTTTCGCATTGTAACACATTTGTAACACAAAAACCGTTTTAGGGAGTGGTTTAGCTTAATAATAATTTTTCAAGTTCATCGAGTGGCATCCGCTCCTGTCGCTCAATTTTCGCCTGTATTCGCAAATACTTTTTGGTTGGTTTCCCTG
>CAYOUD010000048.1:0-16503 GCA_964407055.1 uncultured Bacteroidales bacterium
TGCTTCATTGCTAAGGTCTTGAAATAGCATACTATGTCTGCAGGTTTAGATGATTTAAATCTGCACAAAGGGAATGGCATGAATTTTCCGGGTTAAACTCATAATCACTCATTATGCGCGTTCTCACTTTCTCTAATTTTACCGATCAACCAACTTGTAAACTTTGTCGGAGCGACGTATTAAGCGGTCTAACTTAAAGGAAGCACGTGAGGTTTTCGGAGCTGTTTGAACACTTTTTTCATCAACTCGGAGTTCTGTAATGGTATGTTCCACAACACCGGTAGTCGGACCGCTAATGACTATTTCATCGTCAACAGAAAGCGATCCGGCTTCTAACAAAATATCGGCAACTTGAATTTTGTCAAAATAATTCATGCCTTTGCCAATGTACTGTTTTTTCTTTGTGGATTTTGAGCCGTATTCTTCTGCCCATTCGCCAAGTTTTTGTCCCATGTAATAGCCGTCCCAGAACCCGCGATTGAAAACCGTTTTGAGTTGTTCGTTCCAGATTTTTAATTTTTCGGGACCAAAACTTCCGTCAATTACGGCGTGAATTGCTTCATCGTAAGTTTTAACAACAGTTTTTACATATTCGGCTGAGCGGGCTCGCCCTTCAATTTTTAATATGGTAATTCCGCTTGCCAACAATTTATCCAGAAAATCAATGGTTTTTAAGTCTTTCGGCGACATGATGTATTCATTGTTCACTTCAAGTTCGTAACCGCTTTCTTTGTCAATTACCTGATATGCACGGCGACAAGTTTGGTAGCATGCTCCCCGGTTTGCTGATTTATTAAATTCATGCAAGCTCAAATAGCATTTTCCGGAAATTGCCATGCAAAGTGCGCCATGAACAAAGCTTTCAATCTGTAAAAGTGCTCCGTTTGGGCCTTCAATTTGCTGTAATGATATTTGTTTGCTGATTTCTGCAACCTGTTTCAGATTCAGTTCTCTTGCGGTTACAATGACATCGCAAAATTGTGCAAAAAACATTGCGGATTGTGTGTTCGAAATATTGAGTTGCGTGCTGGCGTGCACTTCCATATCAATTTCGCGGCAATATTTAATAACTGCCATATCTGATGCAATAATCGCCGTAATTCCTTCTGCTTTCGCTAACCGTATGGTTTCCTGCATTTCAGGAATTTCATGATCGTAAATTACGGTGTTTACCGTAAGATAGGATTGGATGCCGTTTTCTTTACAAACTGCAGTAATTTTTCGTAAATCATCCAACGTAAAATTATTGGATGAACGTGAGCGCATATTTAGTTGCCCGACGCCAAAATATACTGAATCGGCACCTCCTTGAATGGCTGCCATCAGCGATTCGTAAGAACCAACCGGAGCCATTAGGTTTATATCAGAACGTTTCATGATAACTTGTTAAGCAGTAATCAATTTTGCATCTTTTACTTTTTGTTTCAGCAAGGCGATATTCATCACATCCAGAATTGTTTTCACATAATGGAATTTTAATCCTTTTAGATAAATTTCAGGAATTTCTTTGATGTCTTTTTCATTGATTTTTGACAAAATTAAATCTGTGATTCCTGCGCGTTTTGCCGCCAGAATTTTCTCTTTGATTCCTCCAACAGGAAGCACATGCCCACGCAAAGTAATTTCACCGGTCATTGCCAGATTTTTCTTTACTTTTCGCTGAGTAAATGCTGATGCGACAGAAACTGCCATAGTAATACCTGCGGATGGACCATCTTTCGGAATTGCACCTTCGGGGACGTGCATGTGAACATTCCATTTATCAAACACGGCGTTATCAATATCAAGTAAATCAGCGTGTGATTTGATGTATTCCAACGCAATAGTTGCCGACTCTTTCATAACATCACCGAGATTTCCGGTAATTGTCAGGTTTCCTTTTCCTTGCGAGAGGCTTGTTTCTATGTACAGAATTTCACCACCCACTGGTGTCCATGCCAACCCGGTAACAACTCCTGCATGTTCATTTCCGATATAATTCTCTTTAAAGAATTTCGGATTGCCAAGCAAGTCAACAAGATGTTCTGGTTTTATGGTTTTCGGATATGGCTCATCCATCGCAATGCGTTTTGCAATTTGGCGGATAAGTTTTGCAATTTGCTTATCTAAACCACGCACTCCGGATTCTCTGGTGAAACATTCAACAATATTACTGAGTGATTTATCGGAAATTGTGATTTTATTTTTTTCAACCCCGTGCTCTTTTTTTTGCTTTGGTATCAGATGTCGTTTTGCAATTTCAATTTTTTCTTCCTGAACATATCCGCTGACATCAATCATTTCCATTCTGTCTTTCAGCGCAGGATTAATGGTTGCGGTCGTATTTGCCGTTGCAATAAACATAACGTTCGACAAGTCATAATCCACTTCAAGATAATTGTCGTGAAATTCTTTGTTTTGCTCAGGGTCAAGTACCTCAAGCAAGGCAGATGCAGGGTCTCCACGAAAATCGCTGCCAACTTTATCAATTTCATCAAGCACGAAAACGGGATTGATGCTTTTCCCTTTACGGATATTTTGGATAATACGACCCGGCATTGCGCCAATATAAGTTTTCCGATGTCCTCTTATTTCAGATTCATCATGTAAGCCGCCGAGTGACATGCGAACATATTTACGTCCTAAAGCTCTGGCAACACTTTTTCCCAGCGATGTTTTACCGACTCCGGGAGGGCCAACAAGACATAAAATCGGCGCTTTCATGTCGCCTTTGAGTTTTAAAACGGCAAGGTGCTCAATGATCCGGTCTTTTACTTTGTCAAGTCCGTAATGGTCAGAATCCAGAATTTTTTCTGCAGATTTTAAATCAAATTTATCTTCCGTACGTTCGCTCCAAGGAATATCAAGCAGCGTTTGCAAATAATTCAATTGCACGGAATATTCACCAGCCGCAGGATTCATGAATTGTAGTTTATTTACTTCCTTTTCAAAATGTTTGCCGACATAGTCTTCCCATTTTTTCTTTTTGGCCTCTTCTTTCAGGTTGTTGATTTCCTGCTCCATGGGATTTCCACCAAGCTCATTTTGAATGGTTTTCATCTGTTGGTGCAGCAAATATTCTTTTTGTTGCTGAGAAATTTCGTGTTTGGCTTTGTTTTGAATTTCCTGTTTCAGTTTCAGCATTTCTACCTGCTTACTCAGGGTTTCCAAAAGTTTGGTTGCTCTCTCTTTGATGTCATCAATTTCAAGTAAGTCTTGTTTGTCAATTAATTCAATGTCGCTGTTTGAGCAAATGAAATTGATAAGAAAACTTGAGTTTTGAATGCTTCTGATTGCAAACGACACTTCATGGGGAATGTTTGGGTTTAATTTAACAATATTCAGGGCAATGTCTTTCAAAGAGCCTACCAATGCGACAAATTCACTATCGTGTTCGTAAGGTCTAAGTTCCACGAGTGGACGCACATTTGCAATAAAATATGGGTCGGTAGTGATGAAATTTGAGATTTCAAAGCGTTTTTGTCCCTGAATGATAACCGAAACGGTACCATCTGGCATTTCTATGATTTTCAGAATTTTTGCAAGGCTTCCAATATTCACAAGGTCTTCTGGTTTTGGCTCCTCAACTTCAGCATTTTTTTGAGAGACACATCCGATGAGTTTGGTTCCGCTATAGGCATCCCGAATGAGTTTCATGGATTTATCTCTTCCTACTGTAATTGGCATCACCACTCCCGGAAAAAGGACCGTATTTCTTAGTGGAATGATTGGCAGTTCTTTTGGCATTTCAGTATTTGAAAGCGCCTCTTCATCATCATCCGCAATGATTGGTATAATTCCGGAGTCATCCTGCATTTTTGAAAGAAACAGTGCTTCTAAATCTTTATCTTTTTGATGTCCCATAATTCGTTCTTCTCCTCTGTGTTTATATAAGTATCCAATTAACAGATTACTTGGCATTATGTTTTAATGAAATTTACGATAGTTTTGAGATGTTTGGAAAACATGTTCCATAATGCTTTTATCTTCATCAGAATGTTGAATGTTTCTGCGTTTCATCACAATTTCGGCAACTGATAATGCTTTATTAAGCGCGTATTCTGTGTATCCTCCAGAGCCGCCCCAGGCAAATGATGGAATGAAGTTTCGCGGGAAACCGGCTCCAAAAATATTACAACTCACACCAATTACGGTTCCGGTATTAAGCATGGTGTTAATTCCGCATTTAGAGTGGTCCCCGATTATTGTTCCGCAAAATTGCAAGCCTGTTTTTGAGAATCCGCTAGTTTCATAATCCCACATTCTTACCTGTGCGTAATTATTTTTTAAATTGGAGTTGTTTGTATCAGCGCCTAGATTGCACCATTCTCCAATTACTGCATTGCCCAAAAAACCATCATGTGCTTTATTTGAATGACCAAAAATCACCACATTATTTAGTTCTCCGCCAACTTTTACATGCGGACCTAAAATTGTCGGACCATAAATTTTGGCTCCCATTTTAACGGCAGAATGCTCCATCATAGCAAAAGGGCCACGAATTTGGCTTCCTTCCATGACCTCAGCATCTTTCCCGATGTAAATTGGTCCATTTGTCATGTTCAGAACTGCAGCTTCTAGTTTTGCTCCTTTTTCAAGGAAAACCGGATGATTCCCGATAATGATATTTGTATCTGAAATCTTATCTGAAATTCGATCTTTTGTTAGTAAATCAAAATCAAATTGAATCATTCGTCCGGCATGTGTAAAAATGTCCCAGGTGTGTTCCATCACAAGGCATTCTTTTTTATATTCTGTGACAGGAGCAGGTGGATTTGTCGTAAAATCAGAAATTTCAGAATCAGTGCAAATTGCAGCAATTGTTTTTCCGTTTCTAACAATGCTACCTTGTTTTAAAGATGAAATTACGGCAATAATTTCATTATCGGGCATTAATCCGGCATGAATTATCAAATTTTTATTTTCGGATTTAAGCGGAAATTTTTTCTGAAGGTAATTTTCTGTGAAAACGCTACAATTCGTATTGAATATTTTTTCCCAGCGGGCTTTTGATGTAAGTATGCCGGTTCGAAATTCGGCAATTGGTTTTGTCCAGCTTAAGGGTTTCATGGCATTATGTAGGCCTGCATCTGAAATAATGATATTCATAAAGTTGAAATTAGAAACAATAAAACTCAAAGATACAAAAACCTGTGGAAGGTGAATTTATTGTGGGAATAAAAAAAGCCTCTCAAAGAATTTTAAAAGGCTTTCGTTTATGATAAAATGATTAATTCTTTTTGTCAGTGTAATGTTTTTTATAACGGTTACGGAATTTGTCAACACGTCCTGCAGTATCAACAAGTTTCACTTTGCCGGTATAGAATGGATGAGAAGTATCTGAAATCTCAAGTTTGTAAAGTGGATATTCATTGCCGTCAATCTCAATTGTCTCTTTTGATTGTACAGTTGATTTGGTGACAAATACTTCCTCATTCGACATGTCTTTGAATGCCACCATTCTGTAATTATCTGCGTGTATTCCCTTTTTCATTGCGTTATTGTTTTGAAATTCAATTTTATTTGGGCTGCAAATGTAAGTAAAGCTTGCGAAAAAACAAAACTTTTAATCTTTATTGTGATATTTTTTTGCTTTATCGCTTTCTTCATTTGTAAACCGCTCAAATTCTGCGTCCCTGTCAAACAGATAACGGAAGGTTGCGTGAGTTTTTGCTTTTTCCGCATTATCCATTTGTTTGTAAATTTTATTTACGGTGTGGTTATATTCTCCCACCCATGACATTTCAAGTTCTTTGATGCCGTGTTTTTTTAGGGATTCAGCCATTTTCAAAAACAAGGGAGCGATAATGCCGCTTTGTTGATATTCTGGAATCATTCCTGAGATTAATTGTCGGGCACGCGTTAAAACTTTCGGATTTTTCCGACGTTGAACGAAGCGAATTTTATTGATCAGATTCAGTTTTCCTTTGAATGGTTTAATTACTTGATTGACATCGGGGAAAGTGATTACCATGCCGATAGGTTTTCCGTCATCATAAGCAAACCAGATGAACTCTTCATTGATAACATCTTTGGCATCATTGAGAATTTGTTCTATTTCTGAACGATCCAAAGGAGTGTAATCTTCGTGAAAATCGGACCAAACGGCATTGAAAATATCTGTCACCTCATCAATAAATCGGTCTTTTTCTGACAATTTCAAATGCTCGAAAGTGAAATTTCCTTTTCGCATTAAAAATTTAGCGAATTTTTCTTGTCTTTCATTGAATGGTTTTGTCAGATCAACATGATAGGAAAACTGGTTGAAATAATTTTTAAACCCATAGGTTTCAAAAAGTATTTTGTAATAGGGTTTGTGATATTGCATTCCGTATGCTTGGTGAGTATATCCTTCGATTAAAAGCCCCCAGTACAAAAAGTTCTCGCCAAAATTTACCGGTCCGTCCATTGCTTCCATGCCTTCGGATTTCAGCCAGTCACGAGCTATATCAAAAAGCATATTTGTGACTTTCTGATTGTCTATGCTTTCAAAAAACCCAACACCTCCGGCATATGGCTTACGCTTCAATGCTTTTTCGCGATAATAAAACGCTCCAATTCTGCCGACTGCTTGTTTGTCTTCATCAACAACAATCCAACGTCTGGCATCGCCATGTTTAAAAGCTGAATTGTGCTTTGGGTCAAAAATTGATTCAATTTCAATGTCTAGAGGACAAATCCAGTGTGGGTCGTCTGCGTAAATAGTTCTGGCACAGTTGTAAAACTGTTTGATTTCCGCTTTGTCTTTAACTTTGACTAAATTAAATTCTGACATAATAATTTGTTTTAACGACGCAATTTAGATAATAATCGCAAGATTTCAAGATATAACCATATTAAAGTTACCATTAAGCCAAATGCTCCGTACCATTCGTAATTTTTTGACAGCCCCATTGCTGCGCCTTTTTCAATATTATCAAAGTCAAGAATTAAATTAAAGGCTGCAATGCCGACAACAAGCAGACTGAATCCGATTCCTGCAATCCCGTTGTCATAAATCAAAGCAATTCCGGAGCCTCCCAAGAGTGAAAATACAAAGTTTAAGATGTAAACAATTGCAATAGCTCCTGTTGCAATAATTACTCCTCGGCGGAATGCTGGAGTGGCTTTTAAAACTCCGGTTCGGTAAAGCGTCAGCATCAGAAATAATGTAGCGGCAGTTAGTAATACAGCTTGCACTACTATTCCCTCGTAAATATGATTGTACATTGCACTGATTCCACCGAGAAATAATCCTTCGGCAAGCGCATAAAGCGGAACGGTAGTTTTTACATATTTGGGTCTGAAAATTGTTATTAAGGCAAAAATGAAGCCTATAATTGCCGAGCCAAAAACCAGTTGTGTGGCAATGGGTGAACCTTCTGTAATCATGCTCCAGGAAATGCTTCCGGCGGCAAAAATTACTAAGACCATAAACAAGCTTTTGTTGATGGTGCCGCGAATAGACATTGTTCTTGTTTCGGTGTTTGTGTTTGCAAATGCTTTTAATGCACTTTTGCTGCTGAATGCAGGATTTGATGTTTTCATGCGTGGATTAAAATTTTACTGCAAGTTTTTTAATACAGAATTTTTAGCAACTGTTGCCTGAAATGCTTTTAGATAAAATGGTTCGTAATAGGCAAGATCAACAAATTGATTTTTGTCAAATTTTTCTTCGGCAATTTTCGTCATGTATTGAGCGTCCGGGAGGATGCCATTTATGAAAATTGCATTTTTGTGCGAAATGACATTCTGGCATTTATTACTTCCATCTCCGAAAAACACTAAAGTATTGATTTTAAGATAAGATTTAAAGCTGTTTTTGTCAATGATTTCTGCTTGTACTTCACGCACTATTTTTTTCTGTGTTGCAAAGATGCAATTATAAACTTCCATTCTACGCGCATCAATCATTGGAACAAATAAATCGGCTTCTTGTGGTAGGAAATGTTTCTTTTCGGCTTCTGTTTTTAAATGTTCCAACATGATTTCTAGGGTGGGAACGGCAATAAGTGGAATGTTTGCCGCATAACAAATCCCCTTTGCAGCAGAAACCCCAATTCGTAATCCGGTGTAAGAGCCAGGACCTTCGCTTACCGCAACAGCATCTAAATCTTTTGGTTCAAATTGGGCTGATCTCAAGGCATCAATAATCATTTGGGTTAAATGTGCTGCATGACTGCGTTCTTCTTCTATTCTTAGATGTGCAAAAATGTTGCTATTTTCTGAGATTGCAACCGAGCAATTTTTTCCGGAGGTTTCTATGTGTAAAATCTTAGCCATTTATTTTTTCTTCTGTTGATACAATTCGCTGACGGAAACTTTTTCAACTTCCGTATTGTTTTTTAGAATTTTAGAAATCAGACTGTATGGTGCGCTAACAACTTCTTCGCCAAGTTCCAGTCCTTTTTTGATTTCAATGTATTCATTATCCTGAATCCCAGTTTCCACGTCACGTTGTTTTACTTTTCCGTTATCATAAACGAAAACCACTTCTTTCATGGGTAAATCCAGACTTTCTTCGGTTTTTTCAGAAGCCTGAGGATTGCTGACTAAGCTGGAGTCAATTCTAACAGTTACGGATTGAATAGGAGTTGCAAGCACCTGATGAACCGCTTCGGTTTGAATATCTACGCTTGCAGACATTCCCGGTCGGAAAGGACTTAAATTATCATCACGTTGCAAATCACTGTATGATTCAGGAAGCATGCGGATTTTTACTTCGAAATTTGTAACTTGGTCTGCTGCAAGTCCTGTGTTGGTAGCAGAGTTTGCAATTTCTGTTACAATTCCTTTAAAAATCCGATTTAGATAGGCATCAACTTCAATTGCAGCGGTGTCTTTAAGGCTGACTTTTATGATATCGTTTTCGTTTACTTCGACAACAACTTCCATTAGGTTGAGATTGGCAATGCGTAGCATTTCTGTTCCGGCCATCATTTCTGTTCCAACAACACGTTCTCCTTCTTCAACATTGAGCATGGAAACTGTTCCAGAAATAGGTGCGTAAACGACGGTTTTACGTAAGTTTTCTGCTGCTTCCTTTACGGATGCTTTGGCGCTCAGCACAGAAAATCCTGCTGCATTTACCGATTCTTCGGCAGCATTAACATCGGCTTTTCCCATTTCGAAAGCTGCTTGTGAATTTTCAAAATCCACAAGTGAAATGGCGCCTTCTTCGTATAATAGTTCGTTTCTATTGAAGCTTAATTTGGTTTGATTAAACTGGGCTTTTACTTGCTCAAGACGAGCTCTGGAGTTTGCCAAGTTTGCTTTTGCTGAATTTAATGAGGCTTCTGCTCGTTCCAGATAGGATTCATAAACATCCGGTTTAATTTTTAGTAAAAAATCGCCCTCCTGAACTTCTTGTCCTTCTTTGATTCGCAGTTCTACAATTTCACCAGAGACATCCGGAGACAATTTCACTTCAGTTTCAGGTTGAATTTTTCCATTTGTACTAACCATTTGCACAATATTCCGTGTTTCGATTTCACTGACAGCAACCTGATGACCAGTAGATTTACCAAACCAGTTTGCTTTACTTCCAATAATGGCAAGGATAATAAGTAAGGCAACTAGAATGATGAGATATTGGCGCAGTTTTTTTGTTTTATTTTTTTTGGTTTTTTCCATAATTATTGACTTATACTGATTGGTATGCCTCGATAGAAATCGAGAATTTTTTGTTTGAAAATAAACTCATATTTCGCCCGAAGTAATTCTGATTCGGTTTGATTGAGCTGATTCTTTGCGGTATTGTATTCAAGCGAGGTAACCAATCCGATATCAAATCGTTTTTGGGTATATCGAAATGATTCCTGCATTGCTTCTAATGCTTTTTTTGTGGCAATATATTTTTTTTGTCCTGCACCGGCATCTGCATAGGCTTGTTGTATTTCCCGGAGCAGATTTTTTTTGGTCATCGTGAGGCTGTATTTGCTGATATCGTAATTAATTTTTGAATTATCAACAGCTGAACGTACCTGCCACCCGTTAAAAATCGGGATGCTTAGACCTAAGCTGAGTGATGCGGATGCATTGTCTTGAATCTGGTCAGAAAATGGTCGGTTTTTATAGGTGTAATCAAATCCGTATTGATACACATCAAACATGTCGCCATTGGTGCTGTCAATGGCGTATCCGATGAGTGTTCTTCCTGGTATGATTTCGTCAATGTCTTTTCTTGCGCTGGAATATCCTGAGCCGTAAGATGCAGACAGCACCAAACTTGGATAAAAATTGCTTCGTGCCAAGGCTAAATCCCGATTTGCGATTGCCACATCGAGTTCTGATCGTTCAATTTCGGGCATAATCATTTCTGCTTCAAGATAAACTTGTCTCGCTGAAGGTAAGATAATGGCCTCATTAATTGGATTGAGTGCAGGGCGTTCAATTTTAAAGCCTTTTACTGAATCGAGTTCGAGAAATTGTACTAGGGTCAGATAAGCTAAATCCAGATTATTTTCTGCGTTTACTACCTGAAGTTGTTCGTTGGCGAGTTGAGATTGCACTTCGAGCAAATTACCTTGTGCCAAAGCACCTGCATTCACCAGTTTTTCAGTGTTCGCCAATTGCTCTTTGGTTGTTTCAAATTGTTTGATGCTTACTTCTAACAGTTCTTCATTAAAAAGCACATTAAAAAATGCATTGGCAATATTGATCGATAAGTCATTTTTCGCTTTTTCCAGATCTTTTAGGCCTGCTTCGAGATTTAATTGCGACTTTTTAATTTCATGCAGGCGTTGTCCGCCACGGAATAAATCCATTTGCGCTGAAACATCCATATTGAAAGATTGTGTATTGTCTTCGGTGAAATCGTTGGTGTAAGGGTCAACACTTCGTCCGAAACGGAAACTTTCATATGCCGATGCATTTAAAGAGGGTAGCGCAGACAATTTTGTCGATTGCAATTGATTTTCCTGAATTTCCGTGTAAAGTGCTTGCTGTTTAATTTGGATGTTGTTGTCGATGGCATATTGTATGCACGCCTCCAGGCTCCATTTTTCCTGAGCATTAGCAATTTGCGCTGTTAAGACAGCGAGAAAAATAATTCCAAATCGTATTCGTCTTTGCATGGTATTTCAAGTCAAATTTAATATGCCAAGATATAAAAATTACATCATCCCATCACCACCTTCTGCTTCAATTGCATCATTATTGTCTTTTCTGCGCTCAAAATCATTAAATTTATATGATAATGTGATGCGGAAAGTGGGAGATATTCTGTCAAAATTTGAGTAACTGTAAAAGCTTTGAGTGTAAGATTCTCTTTCATATTGCATTGTGCCGAAAATATCATTAACACTCAACATGACAGAGAACTGACGCTTCATGAATTCCTGTCTAATTGCAGCGTTTATCATAAAAAATTCACCGCGCTCGCCTTGTGCGGTAATTGATGGTCCGTTATATATGCCTGAAAGTTGAATGCGGGTGTCAGTTTTCTTAATTTTAAATGTGTTGTTTACCCGAGTACTGTATGTGAGGGTTGAATTTTCTCCGGTGCTGCTGTTATCGATATTAGCATCAATGGTGTATTGATACAGGTCTGCAGTAAGGTTGAGATTCCACCATTTAGTAAAATTCATATTTCCCATAATTTCCATCCCATAGGATTTATCTGAACCGACATTTTCAAAACTGTAAATTAAAATCTCCGGATTATCGGGATCTGCATTGGTTACTCTTTCAAATAAATTGGTTGTTTGCTTATAAAAGCTTTCCAAAGCGATGAAATGTTTACCAAATCGTTTTTGCGCATTGAGTTCGTATGAGTTTATATAAGCGGGTTCCAAGTTGGGGTTTCCTTGACGATACGTATATTCATCCATTTTACTGCGGAATGGGTCGAGAAACCAGCCTCGGGGTCTGCGAATACGACTGGTATAGCTGGCTTGCAACTGAATGTCGTATTTTAATTTCCGGGAGATATGAGCGGTCGGGAACACGTCAGGTTTTTCATAAGTCCACGCCTCTCCCAGTGTGATACTTTTGAAATCCCGTTTTGTGTATTCTCCACGTAATCCTACCATATAATCAAATTTCCAAATGCGATTCGTAAAGGTGGCATAAGCCGCATGAATCTGACGATTGAAATCAACATCATTAAACTGTGTGCTGTCATCAATATATTGTGTTCCATTCCAAATTTCATATTCATAATCGGAGGGCCCTATGCGATTTCGAAGTTGGTAACCTACTTCAATTTTTCCGTGTTCGGAGAAAGGATTAGTGTAATCAAGGTTGGCACGCATTCGAATGTTATTTCCGGTTTCATTAGATTGCTCTGCTTCATTGAAATCATCATTGTATTGATTGAATTCTGAATCGGTATCATAACGCTTGAATCCGGATTGTTCCGTTTTATCAGATCCTGAAAAGAAATAATAGGCTTGAAGGTTGTGTCCTTCGGTGTTGAATTTGTGCTGATAATTAATGTCTCCGCTGTAATAGGTGTTGTCAATATTAAAGAATGTGTTGTTTTGATAATATGTTGCCGGGGAAAGCATATCAGCATCAAACTCAGGCTCCGTGTTGCTGGAATAATAAAGCATATAGTCTCTGTCAGCATTTCTGTTCATCAGCCATTTTCCGTATTTTCCGGAAACGGTAAAAACATCTTTGTCTGTCATGTAATAATCGAGACCAAGCCGTCCGCTGTAACCTCCGTGTGCCCAGAGTCCGTCCCCGGCAATGTCGGTGACGAATGTGGAGTCTCCAAGAAATCTTGCAGTAAGGTTTTCATTGGTTCCACGGTTTTGTCTGTCCGAGTAATCGGCTCCAACAAAAAAGTTAAATTTTCCTTGACGGATATTAATTAAGAAATCTCCATTTAGGGCATTAAACGAGCCATATGTAAGATTGATGTTTCCATTTACTCCGTCATTTTCCTGATGTTTCATGACGATATTTATAATCCCTGCCACGCCGTCGGGATCATATTTTGCGGATGGATTTGTGATAATCTCAATATTTTCAATAGCACTGGCCGGGATTTGTTGCAGCGCTTCACTACCTTCTAAGGGAGTTGGTTTTCCGTCAATGAGTACGGTAAAACTTGAGCTTCCACGCAGTTGAACATTTCCTTCGATGTCGGTTTGAATAGACGGGGTATTTTCCAGTACATCAACAGCGCTACCGCCTTGTGCAGAAATATCCTGGCTAACGTTTACGATTTTTTTATCGATTTTGTATTCAATGTGTTTCCGGTCTGCTTCAATGGTAACATTTTCCAGCAATTCGGTTGCAGGTTTAAGTTTGATTGTTCCCGCATCGTGAACCGGTTTGCCGGGTGTGAGTTTAATGCTGTTTTGAAAGTGTTTGTTGTATCCGATAAAATTAATTGTAAGATAATAGTGACCAAAGGGGAGTGGTTTAATCGTGGCTTGTCCAGAGGCATCGGTAATACCACCAGAAACCATACTTGAATCTTTTACTGAAAACACAACGATGTTTGCATATTCGATAGGTTTTCCGTCGCTCTCATCCAATACTTGTAATTTTATGGCTCCCCCTGCCGGCCCACTGCCTGATTGTCCTTGCCCACTGCTGTGTTGAGCGTGCACAAAACTGACAGAAATTGCCAATGTAAAAATTAACAGGGTAAAATACTTAACCATTTGAATCTTCATACTTCTACTTTTATACAAATATCTTTTATTATGTGTTTGTGACAAAAGATATTTGTCTGTTTAACATAGTTTTAACTGCAAGTCGCTAATGAGCGAGAAATTAGCGTGATAGTAATCTCATACTAATATTGCTTTAGCTTTGACAGATTTCAAGGATAAAAGTTTAATTGGTGTGTGTTAAATAAAAGTTATAATTTTAGTGTGGATTTTAATTTCGGGAACTGAAGCACGTGGACTTCATTGGATGAAGAATTCAAGGATTTCTCTTCGATGACTATAAAAAACAATGTAATGGGATTAATAAGCACTCAATTTCACATCCCTCAACAGAATAATCCCACATTATTTAACGTGTTTAATACAAATAATTTGAGATTTGAAATTGTTAAATAGTCTGCAAGAAAAGGCCAAATATTGCGTTATTCTCATTTCTAAAACAGTCGATCCGCCGGCTGGCGGACTCCTTGGTTTCAGAAACATCGAAAGTCTTATCTTTGACGTTTTCTTATCAGAGACTGAAAAACAGTAGTTTTCTTGCAGACACTAAATAAAACTAATAATCAAGTATTGGTTTAATAATGATTTCTCAAATGTTCAGCAAATATCTATTTCTCCATCAGAAAATGATGTCCTTATTTCAAGTATAGATGCCTCCAACTTATACGATGGAATAAATGTATTAAATATACGCTACCTCGATGAGTCCGGAATATATTCAGTTACTTTAAGCAAAGTATTTTACAAAAACACAGAGGCATTAACTTTAGACAACAAACTAGTTTCCTATGAATTCTGGTTTAATAATGATTATGACAACGTTCAGCTTATTGACATCACTCCGACAAATCAACACAACCTAGTAACAGCAATTGATGCAACTAGCTTACCTAATGGAATTAATGTACTCAATATTCGTCAAAAAGATGAAAATGGAATTTACAGCTGTACATTAAGCAAGTTATTTTATAAAACTCAAGGAATTATAACAGCTAATAAAATATTTGAGTACCGTTACTGGTTCGATGACAACTTTACTGATGCAGTAAACATTGTAATGGATCCGCCGACGGAACAGCTTGTGCGAAACCAAGACATTGACCTTACAAATATCCCTAAAGGAGAACATGTGATTCATTTTCAATTTAGGGATTCAACTAATTTATGGAGTATTGTCAATACCGATTCAATAGTAAAGCTCTCCTACCCGATTGCAGATTTCGAATTTACAAGTCTTGCAGATTGTGATTCTGCTGTAATTTCTTTTACAGATCTCAGCATTGACGGTGATGATTATCTGTGGGATTTTGGTAATGGTGACACTGACACAATTGCTGAACCGGTTTATACATATTACGAACCGGGAGATTACACAATAAGTATGACTGTAACTGATACATTGACTTTTGCAGATAGTACAGTTTACAGAAGTTTATCTTTAACAGGAAATACCTTTGCGGTATTAAATGATACCGAATGTGATTCGTATATCTCCCCAAGTGGAAATTACACTTATACAAGCAGCGGAATTTATAGTGATACCATTCCAAATTTTTGTGGATGCGACAGTATTATAAGCATTGACCTAAATGTTAACTATTCTACTACCGCAACCGATGTAATATCTGCTTGTTATTCATACAATTGGATTGACAGCATTACATATACCGATAACAACAATACTGCAACATTTGTTACGACTAATTCCGTTGGCTGTGATTCGATTATCAGCCTTGATCTTACAATTAATACTGTTGATACTGCTGTGATTGCTAGCGGAATAACGCTCACTTCAGAAGCAGTTTTTGCTACATATCGTTGGCTCGATTGCGATAATGGAAACACGCCAATCCCGGGGGAAACCGGCCAAAGCTTTACTGCTACAACAAATGGACATTATGCTGTTGAAGTTACTCAAAACGAATGTACAGACACATCATATTGCTATAACATTATTACCGTAAATATTAGCGACTACGCTAATAATAGTAGTTTTGCAATATATCCAAATCCAACAACCGGTAAAATTTATCTGGAATCGTCAGCTAACAGCAAAATAAATGAAGTGTACATTTACAATTTACAAGGAGAGCTCATACAGAAACACACATTTTTAGCAAGCTCTCTAATTGAAATTGAGATTAACCTTCCGGGTGGAATGTACTATGTTTCAGTCCATTCCAACGAACAAACTGCTGTCTTTAAACTTGTAAAGAATAGAAGGTTTTAATTATTTAACTTTTGTTATGTCATACCACTTTAAAATCAAAACTTCACACTCAAGCCATACTTGAGAAACCAGGCTTTTGTATTAAAATAAGCTTCGTATGTGAATTCGGAAAAGACTCCGATATGTTTAAAGGGATAGAATGCCGCTCCTGTACCAAAACCATAATAAAAACTATGTAAGCGATGTGCTGCAACGGTTTCAGTTGTCCCATTAATAGTCAAGCCGTATTCACCACGAAAAACAGTTACTCCTCCTCCTTTGGCAGTTAAGGAGCCTTCTATTAATTCTTTTCTTTCAAGAAACAAATTTAATGAATAAAACATCTCAATCATTCCTTTCTATCTTAGCTCTAATCTTAATTTCATTCAACTATTAATCCACATAACTACCACAAGACAAGAGCATTAAGTACAGAGCCTATCTTAAATTCTATCTAAAAGCTGTCTTATTCTATCTTAATTTCCACTCTGGTTTATTTGTTGATTTGCTATTGTTAAAAATAGAATTATCTTTTTTAGACATTTCATAAAGCAAATTCCTAATTTTTGTTCGTTTTTGCTTTTCATCTAATGAATTCGACCTTCAATAAGTCCTTCTTTTCGTAAAGCAACAGCCGCACCTTTCGTAATAGATAGATTTTTCTGAACCCTATCTAATAAAACAACATTTGATAAGGATAGGTCTTTT
>CAYOUD010000049.1:0-16499 GCA_964407055.1 uncultured Bacteroidales bacterium
ATATATTTTATAAATTTGTAAATAAGAAAGTTGCATTTGCTGGTTGAATCTACGATTTATCTCTGACAGATTTTGTTTTGTGTTTTTGTCACATATTTTGCATGCTTCGCAGCAAAATATCCGCCAAAAACTGCGAATTAATTTACCTGCCATAATGCCTGACCTAAAGATCAGGCTTAATCGGTCGTAACATACTAAATCAGCTTTTTCATGGCTTCCGGCTTTGGAAATGCTTGGATGTTTAGAAAACAGTGAACAAATGATTTTTAATCATTCTTTTGATTGTAATTAATGATTGTGTATTTTTACGGATATAAAAATGTACTATTTTAGTTGATTATTTTACGTCTCAATAATGAATAAATACGGACAAACATGGTGGGGTGAACAGTGGCTTCAGGCGCTTCATAATATTGATTTTTCAAACCGTTTACCACGAGGAAGAACTTATGCGAACAAAGGCTATGTTTCGGATATAAAAATCAAAAGAAACAAAATTTGGGCAGAGGTTCAGGGGTCGAGGATAGATCCATATGTTGTAAGTTGCATTGTTCCAGAGTTATCAAAATCGGATAAGCGTATAATCATGGATAAAATCCATAGCAATCCTATGTTATTGACCAACCTTGTAAACTTAGAATTACCCATTGCTTTGTGCGCATTTGCAGCAAAAAGAAAAATTCAAATATTTCCCCGTACTTGGAATGATATAGACATGCAGTGTTCGTGTCCCGACTGGGCTGTACCATGCAAACACATTGCTGCTGTGATATATATTATTGCAAATGAAATTGATAAAAATCCCTTTATCTTATTCAATCTCAAAGGACTTGACATTATAGGTGAACTGGAAAAATCAGGGATATTGCCGGACAAAAATATTTCCACTATTCCACAGGCAAATGATTTCATAATAGACCTACCCGATACATCAAAACAAGATGTTACAAATAAACAATCGGAAAATATAGATTTTTCTGTTGTTCCGGAAATGAAAAATGAGTTGCTTTCCCTGCTGGAAGAACATACTATGTTCACTTCACAAAATTTCAAAAAGGAAATCTACAAAGCCTATAGTAAATCAGAAAAAGGGCTAAAAAAATTCATTGAATCTCAGGACGAACCTGAGGGGCTTGATTTCTACAGTCAATATGAGATTTTCCAGAAAGCAAATATCGAAATTGATTCAAATTTTTCTTATAATCTCGCAGAATTATTTGCCGATGAAGAAACACTTCATTTTAATAAAGAAAGTGGCTTTGGGGTTTTTATTGAATATTTGCAGGAAATCCCCAAAAAATATGCAAATCGGTTGTGTCCAAACCTTAAATCACTAAATTCGGCATATCATTTTTCAATCAGCCTGATTAGACAAAGTGCATTTATACCTCAACTTATCAGATTACCAAATAACAAATACAGAATCAGGTATATTCCAGCACTGATAAATTCAAGTGTGAGAGATGTTTTTTATAAGATACTAGATACCACAGCTTCTGATATAATTCAAATTTATGAATATCATCAGGAGCCTAAATATCTCGAGAAAGAAGCACAATTAATTCAACTGATATCTTTGTTTTTAAATCATTTTATCAACGAATATTATATTTCAAACATTATTTCTAATCAATTACAGGATAGCAAAGTAAGGCAATTGTTTTTTGCGTCTGAGTTACATTCTTTTAATAATATTGGTGAAAAAGGAACACCTAATGCCATTCATAAGTGGCTTAACAATTATTATTTGTCCGGAAAGGAATATATCCCTGTGATTAAAGTGGAAGAACCCAAGGACAATCTGTTTTCACTAAGTTTGCAGATTGATAACACGAAAAAGTCGGGAACAGAGTTGATTGATTTGGAGTCTTTTTTTAATGATGACATCTATAAGAAAGACAGATTCAGTGTACTTGAATCTCTCAATAATTTAACGAATCATTTTAATGCATTACGGAATCTTATTGCTGATTACGGAAGAAAACCAATTTATTATGAGGCAGCAGAGTTTGTGGAAGTGTTGTTAAAGATTTTACCAAAGATTAAACTCCTTGGGATAAAAATCTTGTTACCAAATTCATTAAAAAAGCTGGCGCGACCAAAATTATCACTTGCGTTAAAAGCAAACAGCTCAGCAGAAAAATCAAAATCGTTTCTTGATCTTAACAGTATGCTTGATTTTGATTGGAAAGTTGCTATTGGGGACAAAAAAATCTCTGCCCAAGAATTCAGAAAAATTGCAACAAAGTACGAAAGTATTGTAAAAATAAAAGGGCAGTACGTGCTAATTGATAAAAATGACGTGCAGAACATTTTGAACAACCTGCAGAATCCACCTGAATTATCATCTTATGATGTGCTGAAGTCAGCTTTAACAGAAGAATATGATGGTGCCGGAATTACAATCTCATCATCGTTGAGGAAAATTATTCGTCAATTGTCTGAAGTAGAAAACTATCCGGTTCCTGCTGGATTAAATGGCAACTTACGTCCTTATCAGGAGACTGGTTATCAATGGTTATACAAAAATTGCAAAAGCGGCTTTGGAAGTATTATTGCTGATGACATGGGTCTTGGTAAAACCATACAGGTGATTGCTACCATATTGAAACTTAAATCAGAGAATCTATTAAAAAATCACAAAGGACTAATCGTTGTTCCAACAACATTGATTACAAATTGGCAAAATGAAATCAGGAAATTTGCTCCTGAATTAAATGCCGGTGTATATCATGGCGCAGCAAGGGCTTTGAATAATCATAGGGATGATGAACTTATTATTACTTCATATGGAATTGTCAGAAGTGATATCAAAGATTTAGCGAATAAAAAATGGGCAATGATAGTGATAGATGAAGCGCAAAACATTAAAAATCCTCATACCAATCAAACAAGGGCAATAAAACGATTGAAATCAAATGTAAAAATTGCCATGAGTGGGACACCGGTGGAAAATAGATTGCGTGAATATTGGAGTATTTTTGACTTTGTCAACAAAAAGTATTTAGGTTCTGAAAAGCAATTCCAAAAAGAATACGCTCAACCTATTGAAATATATAGAGATAAAGATAAACTAGAGAAGTTTAAAACGATATGTGCGCCTTTCGTTATTCGGAGGGAAAAGACAGATAAAAAAATCATTAATGATTTGCCTGATAAAATTCAAAACAATAAATTTGTAGAGCTTACAAAGGAGCAGGCTGCTTTGTACAAACAAGTTGTGGATAATATGCTTGCTGATTTGAATAAAGTTGATTTAGGAGAACAGATTAAAAGAAAAGGCATGGTATTTAAACTAATGACAGCTTTGAAACAAGTATGTAATCACCCTGGACAATTTCTTAAAAAACAAGATTACAATCCAGAGCTTTCAGGTAAAAGTATGATGTTGCTTAATTTGCTTGAGAAAATTTATGAGAATAATGAAAAGGTACTCATTTTTACACAATATAAAGAAATGGGGAGTATTATAGAAAAAATGCTTCAACAGACTTTTAACATTGAAACCTTATTTCTTCATGGAGGGACATTACGTAAAAATCGTGACAAGATGGTTTCGGATTTTCAAAACAAACCACATTTAAAGACACTAATACTTTCAATAAAAGCTGGTGGCACAGGGCTTAATCTTACAGCAGCAAGCAATGTTATTCATTATGATCTTTGGTGGAATCCTGCAGTTGAAAATCAAGCAACCGACAGGGCATTTAGAATTGGACAGAAAAAAAATGTGATGGTTTATCGATTGATTACAAAGCATAGTTTTGAAGAAAAAATCAATGAGATGATTAATCATAAAAAAGAACTTGCCGACATAAGTGTTGATAAAGGGGAAAAATGGGTGGGCGATTTGTCTCAGGATGAATTGAAAGCTTTAGTCTCAATTTAGTTTTCCCTTAAATTTGATCGTTTTTGTACAGGCATATAATTCCAATTGTGTTTCAGGATGATTGAGAAAGAAATTTTGAAACAACAATTTACTATTTTGATGTTTAATCGGAATTATATCAAATACTGCCAATCAAAGTAATATAAAAGCCTGAGTGAAATGGTATTTGTGTACTGATTGCTAAACAGCGACTGCATATTTTCTGAGTAGCGAGGGAATTGTAAATGTTCAGGAATGTTTTCTGATGAAAATCCGTTACTTTTCCAGTTAATGCTTAAAAATGAACCGGGAGCAAAGTTCCATGAGTACAAAATATCAAGATCGAATGTATTAAAGTTGATGTCATCAATAGTCCCGGAGCCGTATTCGTCTTGGTACTCATTGGCAAGATATCCGTCAGTATTCAGTAAGGCAAATGTCAGATAATCCACTTTTCTCCAATAGTGTCTAACTGATAGGCTCAAATACATTTTGTTGGTAAAAATCCAATTAAAACTGATGTTTTGCACATAGGTTTCTACATTTCTGTTGGCGAAAAGTATTTCCTGATTTGCATCAAATTTTGTGGCATATCCGACATAATTGTAATCCAGGTCATATTCTACACCGGCTCTGAGGTTGATTTTATCATTGATTCGGTAGCGCAAAAATGTGCGTCCGTAAAATCCGTAACGTTTTGTGAAATCAGACATTGCACCAATTTTAAAATCAAGCGCAAGTGTTTTTCGATAATCTGTGGAAAAATAAATGCCTTCACTACTGATTCCGGGGCGTTTAAAAACGCGTTTATCAACACGGGCTTCATAATAATCATGAATTTCAAACGGTTTCAGCGTGAGATTATTCCAAATGCTTATGTATTTACGGGTTTCAGCAAAAGAGTATAATCCGGCAGAAACGGATTTGTAAGCAAAGGGTTTGTAAAGATTATTGTAATACAATCCCAGTGTATTTCGCGTTTTGTTAAATCCTCCGAAAGCCTCATATTTATTGTATGACAATTCAATGCTTTGTTGAAAATCATTATTTGCGCTGAGATATCCCAGGTCGTTTTGTTCATAGCTGTCCGAAACTAGATAAGCAGAGTAGTTGTATTGCCACTCTCCATTAAGTTTTCCTATGCCGCCGTAGAATTTGAATCCGTTGCTCATATTGTCATTTCTGGAGATGCTGTCTTGAATATTACTCCATGCACCGTTTCCGAACACTCCGAATTTGTTTTGTTTTTCCATGACACGCCATGCCATTCCGACAACGTTTGCATGATATTTACTGTCGGGTCTATCCACTCGTGTGTTGGTGAAGTTTAAATATGAGTTGTTATTAAACGCTTGGTCGAGTACCAAAATATTGTAGTTTGCCCAGGGTTCGGTTAATATTTGCTCTGTGTTTCCGTCCAGATTAATGACTTTGGCATAGGTATTTGCGGTGATGGCATTTAAAAATCCGACGGCAAGATTGTTTTCTCCTCTTCCTGAAAGTTTCACGGCGTTGACTAATCTGGAGTATCTTTGGTTTTTCAGAATTTGATATCCTTCACTGCCCAAAGACTGAATGTAATTGTACTTGTCAGGGATTTTTCCGATGCGGCGCGAATAAAACAAGTTGCTTTTTTGAAACAGTTCTGTCCCTTCGGTAAAAAACGGACGATTTTCATCATAATAGGTTTCAAAAGGTGTTAAGTTTAACTCCAAATCATCTGATTTGACTTGTGAAAAGTCGGGAATCAATGTCAAATCCAGTGTGTGACTTTTGCTTAGCCCCAATTTCATATCCAATCCGCCTCCGAAACCGTATGACCAAACGTTTGCATTTTCGTGTTTGGCAATGTTTCCTGTTAAATAGGGGTAAAGCGAGAGTCTAATGGGTGGGTTGAGGTTTTTTAGGTTGATGATTGCACCCATTTGCTCCGATCGTTTTCCTTTGGTTTGATCAACAGCCTGCCAACTTGAAATTTCGCGGGTTCGCCTGATTTGTCTCCAAAAATTTACAGCCCATGATTGCTCGGGTTTTTCGGGGAAGCGAATTGCTGAATAAGGAATTTTGATTTCTACGGTCCAGCCTTTGTCATGAATGCTCACTTCGCTTTCCCAAACAGCATCCCAATTGTAATCTTCGTCACCGTCGGATATGCGGACATCGGTTTGAACATTGGAAGCTGTTACTTTAAACTCATACATGTTTAATCCGTCGTTATTGGGATTAAGGCTAATCCAGAACATGTCCGTATTTCCGTTGTCCACATCTCGTCGGGTGAATTCACGAAGAATTTTATCTGGAGAATTGTCATAAAGAACAGCCCCGATATACAAGGCCTTATTGTCATATAGCAATTTTATTTCAGTGGTAAAACCGGGTGCTTCACCAAAAACGGGTTCGTAAATCACAAAATCATTCGTGGAATTTGCCTGTTTCCAAGATGCTTCGTTTAGCACTCCGTCAATCTGAATTTTTTCTTCAGTACGGAAGGCCTTAACCTGTCGGCTTTGCGAAAAGCCAAATAATCCCGTAAGGATTAAAAAACTACTGATGATGAATTTTATGCTGTTCACAATTTATTTTGCCCGTTTAAAGTCAAATTTTTCTCAAAAATGCAAAATAGTGAATAAAAATTTGATAATCTGTTAAAAAATTGTCAATTTTATAATCTGATCAAAGCCATAAATGTATGCCGTATTTTAAGATTGAGACAAATCGAAAAGTTCCTTATCGTGTACAGTTTACGAAATCTGCAAGTCATTTGTTGAGCGAGTTGCTTGACAAACCTGAGAAATTTGTGATGATATCCATGCATGATGAGCATGAAATTCGTTTTGGAGGAAGCACTGAACCAGCTGCTTATATTCAAATAAAAAGCATTGGTCTCCCTGATAATTGTGATGAATTTATGCTTTCGGTAACAAGCTTTATTGAAGAGACCCTTAGTATTCCACGTGATCGGATTTATATAGAATGTGAAAATCTGGATTGCAATCGCTTTGCGTGGAATGGACAGAGTTTTGCTAAGCGGTAGTTGGAAGTTTTTTGCTGGCAGGCTCGTAAGATTTAACCCAAAGAACGCCTAGGATTGGTTGCAGAAGTTGCTTAGCCCGAAAAATTCTCCGTGCATTCGACCTTGTTCGTAGCTGCGAACTTCCTGAATTTGTCCGTTTGGATAATAAAACGTTGAGCCTCCGTCTGC
Source organism: uncultured Bacteroidales bacterium (assembly GCA_964407055.1). Classification (GTDB taxonomy): domain Bacteria; phylum Bacteroidota; class Bacteroidia; order Bacteroidales; family ML635J-15; genus JAQIBY01. The sequence goes on from CAYOUD010000049.1 coordinate 7,071, forward strand.
TTCGCCATCTTTGATGCTCATTTCAATTTTCATTTGACCATCATCGTAAAATTCCACGTAATCCCCGGTATAAAGCATTTGATTTGCGTCATAATAGAGTCCGTCTTCTGATTTTTGAAGTTGCGCCGTAGCTTGAAATGATAAAAACAAGGCGGCAATAAACAATATCTTAAAGCTATTTTTCATAATGAAGTTTTTATTATATACGGCAAAAGCCATTCCAGTGTTCTATTTTCGGAATGGCTAATGTAAGCATTTGAAATTATAAATTTTTCAACTGAATTTTCAATGTCATTACTTCAGATGACTCACAATTAATGTTTTTAAACATTGCATTTTCGTAAGAAATGAAAGATGTTTGAATTTGATATTTTCCCGGCTTTACATTTTTAAAAACAAAATTTCCATCGAAATCCGTATAGGCTTCGCTACCGTTGTTTAAGCGAACAGTTACACCTGTTAATGCATCACCGGTTGTTTTGTCAATAATTTGACCTTTTATCATGCTAGGGGAGGAAATTTTCTGTTTTGTTTCCTGATTGTTTTTTCCTTCTTTGTCTTGATTTGCAAAACTTGAAAGGCTCACAACTAAACTGATGATAATAACAAATAATTTCATAATTCTTTATTTTCGTTCAGGGCAAAAGTACGATGCTAATTTTGCGTGAGTATGAAGTAAATGTTACCATATTGTTAAGCATTTTATCAATGAAAAGCAAAGATGATTCTTGTTTTAAATTTCATTCGTAAAAAATGCAGTTTTTCATCCTGCCTAACCTGCATTATTCATGGAATTCCCTTTGTGCAGTTTTGAATCATCTAAACCCGCAGTCATATTTTTATATTTCAAGGGTTTAGATGGTTTGAAGATGTGCAAAGAGAATTTCAAGCACACCTAAAATTAGGTGTAAATTATTAATTGTTTTTAGGCTTTAAAATGTTAGTATATTGACATATGCAAATACGCTTAATTTTGCGATGAATAATGCAGGCTAAATGTTAACAACTTATATTATTTGAATAAAAATTCGCTAATTAATTGCTCTAAAATAACCTAATGCACAGAAATACAGTCCGGTATCAACATATTGCTCAATAGACTTAATTCACAATCTATCGTTAAAAAAAAGCTTCAGCCTAAAGCCAAATTCTTCGTAAATTGCCGAATAAAAATAAATAAACAAAAACCGTCTCATGAAATTACGATTTTTAAGCATTATTGTGTTTTTAGTGATCGCTTTTAATGCGCTTGCTCAAGTCCCACAAATCACTTCACAACCTGCCAACAAGCTGTTTTGTGTCGAAAGCTATGGAACGTTGCAACTCGAAGCAACCGGAGCCGCGCCATTATTATATAAATGGTACAAAGACGGGAATGCTGTTCCCGGTGGAACGTCATATGTCCTGACCTTTGACCCCGTAAGTCTTTTAGATGAAGGAGAATATTATTGTGAAGTGAGCAATGCTGAAGGAAGTGATACCTCTGAAACCGCACAGGTTGTTGTTCTTTCCGGACCACCGGAAGTTTCTGTTTTATCATCAGGCGGAGATTTTTGTGAAAACAACGATGTAACTCTATCTGTTACGGTAACCGAGAGTCCGATAAATTTTGCATGGTATAAAAATGATGTGTTTATTTCCGGAGCGTCTGGACCCTCGATTTTATTGAACGATTTATCTCCCTCAGATGCGGGAGTGTATTATTGTGTACTTAATAATGTTTGTGACACAACACAAACTGATGATATTTCTGTGAATGTTGTGGAACCCGTTTCTATTACTGCACAACCCGTTGGACAAACTGTGTGTGAGGGTGATGATGCAGTTTATACGATTGAAGTGGAAGGTTCATATTTGGAATATCAGTGGTATGACAATGAGACAGAAATGACCGGGGAAATTAATGCTCAGCTCACGGTAGAAAATGTGCAAACCGATAATAGCAGTAGTTATCATTGTGTTGTTTCAAATATGTGTAACAGTGTTCAATCCAATACCGTTGGAATGACAGTACACACTTATCCACTTATTACTGCACATCCTAACGATGCATCTGAATGTCTTGGAGAATCAGTTAGTTTAACCAGTACAGCCAGTGGAACACCAACAATTACCGGACAATGGTTTGTTAATGGACAAGCAGTAAGCGATTCTGTTTTTTCAACACTTAGCGTGGATCTTGAGACCAATGACACCTTATTTGTTTATCATGCATTTACAAATGGATGTGGGACGGTTAATTCGGATTCTGCGATACTTGTTCCGATATTAGCTCCCATGATTACAGAACAACCGTTTGATACGGCGGTATGTCTTGGAGATGACGCTTCTTTCAGGGTGAAAGTCGTAGGAACTGAGCCGTTTAATTATCAGTGGCAATTGAATGAAGCTGATGTGAATGGTTCTGCATACAGTGGCGAGAATAGTTTTGAGCTTCAGATTTCAGGAGTGAATGAAGGGCATGAAGGCAGTTATACCTGTATAATTTCCAATGAATGTGGACAGATAATTTCTAATTCGGCGGAGTTAGATGTTGTTTTGCCTCCGAATATTGTATCTCAACCCGATGAAATTACGATTTGTGAAGGAGATACTGCGAATTTCGAAATGATTGTTCAAGGCTCACAACCGTTTGATTTTGTCTGGATGAATCCCGGCTCTGATGAGGTTATCAGTCCTGAACAAAACTATACAATCAATGGTGTTGGGGCGGCTGATGACAATGATTATTACTGCGTAGTTTCCAATGTTTGTGCAGATGTTTCAACAGATATCGTGAGTTTAAACGTGAAAACTTTGCCGGAATTTGTCCTGCAACCCGAAGATATTGATGCTTGTCATGGAGATTCGGTTGCTTTGGAAGTTTCTGTTACAGGAACCAGCCCGATGGGTTTATTGTGGTTCAGAAATTCTGGTGCAATTACCGCTGCAGAAGATAGTGTTTTGACATTTGACCCTGCAGAGACTCTGGAAACCGGATACTTTTTCTGTGTGGCGATGAATGAATGTGGTACTACTGAAAGTGATGAGGTGCATGTAAATATCGGAACCGCACCCGCAATAACTTGGCAACCATATGACCAAAGTTTGTGTGAAAATGAAACCTTGACATTATATTCCGGCGCTAGCGGAGAAAATGTCTTTTACCAGTGGTTTAATAACGGAGTGGAAATCCCCGGACAAAATGACACCATATTATTTATTCCTGCAGTGGACGATGCAATGGACGGAACATTTTATTTCCAAGCATACAATGGATGTGCTGCTGTAAATTCTGATGTTGTCACGGTAGATATTGATCCCGCCCCTGAATTTGATTTGGGTGAAGACCAAGATCTTTGTGATGGAGAAAGTATCATTCTGAGTACCGATGTGCTTGCACAGTCCTATAGCTGGAATGAAGGAATGAGTAATGCTGCCAGTTACGAAGTCAATTCAACCGGAGAATATACACTTGCTGCTGTCGGTGATAATGGCTGTACCGGATACGATACCGTGTATGTTGAATTTCATCCCTATCATACCGTAATCCTAGGCGATGATATGTCGAATTGCGGTCCGTTGACATTGGACGTTGATGAAGGAGCATATAGCTATGAATGGAACACAGGCAGCACCGAGCCAAGTATAGAAGTCGCAGAATCAGGAACCTATTATTGCACCACTGAAGGAGATGCGTTTGGATGCATGTCCAGCGATACGGTAAACATTGAAATTCTTGTGGTTCCTGTTATTGACTTAGGCGATGATCACACTATTGCACGTGATTCATCCGTTACGTTAAGTGTTGATGAAGGATTTTTATCGTATTACTGGAGCAACGGAACCAATATGAATGAGGCAGTTTATACCGGAGATTATCTTGGTGCCGGGACACATGAAGCATGGGTAATGATAACTGCAGAAAACGGATGTGCCACCAGCGATACAGTTCAGATAATTGTATTGCAAGGAGAATCTGTAGGACAAATCAGAAAAGGAGAGATGGTTTCTATTTATCCAAATCCGGCAAAAGAAACAATAACATTTGAATTTGACTTGCATGAACCGCTTGTTAAGCTTGATGTGCTTGATGTTAACGGACGAGTTGTGTTTTCTGTTAATGAAAATCAATATAGAGGAATTCGTAATATTGATTTAAATGCATTACAATCTGGTTTGTATATTATAAATTTGCAAACTGAAAGTCGGAGTATTAATTATCGCTTGATAAAAGAATAATAAAATGGCAAAAAAACCAAAAGAACGGAGACTCTTTAAAAGTCGGATACGTGGTTCATTTGTAACCACCATGCTTAGTATGACATTGGTGTTGTTCTTACTGGGGATTGTTGGCTATCTTGTCCTCAATGCCCAACGATTATCTGAGCATGTCCGAGAAAATATCTGCTTTAGCATTCGTTTGCAGGAAGATGCCCGTGAGCCAGATGTTATCGCATTTAAAAAGAATCTTGACAAATTAAGTTTCGTACGATATACTGAATATATCACCAAAGACAAAGCAGCAGAAAATTTGGTGGATGATTTAGGGGAAGATTTCCTTGATATTTTGGACGAAAATCCGTTGTGGAGCTCGATTGATTTGTATCTAGTGTCAAATTATGCAAATCCAGATTCTGTTGAAATCATTGAAAAGAGAATCAGGCAGTATGATAATCTGGTTGAGGATGTATCCTATCAAAAGGATCTGCTCTATGCTGTCAATAAAAATATCCGAAATATTTCGTTTGTCTTTTTAGGATTTGCCATGTTGTTAATTCTTATCTCATTCGCATTAATCAATAACACCATACGCCTGATGGTTTATTCAAAACGATTTTTAATTCGTACTATGCGTTTAGTGGGGGCGGCAAAACCATTCATCCGGAGACCATTTATTTGGTCGGGTGTGTGGCAGGGCATATTGTCTGCAATAATTGCCAGTGCGATGCTTGCAGGGCTTATTGACCTGTTTAATAAAGAGTTTGTGGATGTAATCAGTTTAACTGAACTGAGCATTGTAGTTCCCCTATTTGTAATCGTATTAGGTTTAGGGGTAATTATTTCGTATATTTCGACACTTTTTTCTGTCAATAAATATTTGAGGATTAAATCTGAAAACTTGTATTATTAGCCATGAATACACAAAAAAAGAATAAAGAGACTCAGAAAGCGGCTTTTGCTTTTGATAAGCAAAATTACATTCTCATGATAGTTGGGTTTGTTGTGGTTGTGTTGGGATATGTTTTAATGTCCGGTGGAAAAGCAGATGATCCGGCTGTTTATAGCGATGCAATTTTTAGTTTTCGACGGATAACACTTGCTCCGATTCTTATTGTAATTGGCTTTGGTATAGAGGTTTATGCAATTTTGAAGAAGCCTGCAAGTAAAAGTCTGTCTGATAATTCCGAACAATAAATTTTACTAGCTTATGGAGTGGTTTGAAGCACTAATTCTTGGATTAATCCAAGGATTAACAGAGTTTTTGCCAGTAAGTAGTTCTGGACATCTGGAAATCGGCAAAGCATTGTTTGGAATTGAAGGTGAAGAAAATCTGTATTTTACAATTGTTGTCCACGGGGCCACAGTATTGAGCACTATCGTTGTTCTGTGGTCAGAAATTGTCAGATTAATTCGTGGTGGATTGGATTTTAAAATGAATGAAGAAACAAAAACCATTCTGAAAATTTTAATTTCTATGATTCCTGTCGGTATTGTTGGAGTATTGTTTAAAGATGAAATCAAAGGACTTTTTGCAGGGAATAATCTGCCCTTTGTAGGTTCCATGCTTTTGGTAACTGCCGGATTGTTGAGTTTTGCACATTTTTATCGTCCTAAAACAAGAAAATTCACTTATTTAACCGCATTTGTTATCGGAATTTCTCAGGCTTTAGCAGTATTGCCGGGTATTAGTCGTTCAGGATCAACCATTTCAACTGGCTTGTTGCTTGGCGTTAAGAAAGAGGAAATTGCAAAATTTTCATTCTTGATGGTACTGTTGCCGATTTTGGGAGAAAATCTGCTTGATATTTTCAGCGGCAACCTTACCGGCGAAGGAGGAATGCCAGCCATGCCATTGATAATCGGTTTTGTCGCAGCATTTGTCTCAGGATACATTGCCATCCGCTGGATGTTAAAGATTGTCCGTAAAGGAAAATTAATTTGGTTTGCCATATATACTGCTGTTGTTGGTTTAACCTGCATTATCTTTTTTTAAACATTGGAAATTTTTAGCGAACATACCACCGATTTTCAAACAGGAGTAATTATACCTGTCAATAAACCTGTGAATTGGACATCCTTTGATGTTGTTAATAAAATCCGTTATTTATTAAAATATAAACGTGAAATTCCAAAAATTAAAGTCGGACATGCCGGAACGCTCGACCCAAAAGCAAGTGGTGTATTGATTGTTTGTACCGGTAAAGCAACAAAACAAATTCAAAGCCTGCAGGGACAACAAAAAACCTATTATGCAGGATTGAAGTTTGGCGAAACAACTCCATCTTTTGATTCTGAAACAATGGTGGATGCAACTTATCCGATGGAACACATAACCCGTGAGAAGATTGAACAAATTATCCCAAGTTTTGTTGGAAATATTAGTCAGATACCACCAGCCTATTCCGCATTGCATGTCAACGGAAAACGCGCATATGAATTGGCTAGGAATGGACAAATTCCGGAATTAAAGGCCCGGAATGTTGTGATTGAAAAAATAAGCATAGAGCGCTTTGAGTCTCCGTATCTTGAGCTATCCATTACTTGTCATACGGGAACCTACGTTCGGTCCTTAGTGCGGGATATTGGGCAAGCATTAGAATCAGGAGCATGGATGAGTTCTTTAGTTAGAGAAAGCTCAGGTGATTTTCAGCTCAAAAATGCGTTTACTATGGAAGCGTTAATAAAAATGATATAAAATGAAACTTTTTTGAACCTATCTCGTTTAAGCAGGAGTTTCTTAATAAACAAAATACAAAAAGTAGGATTATGAAATTGTCGCAGTTTAAGTATAATTTACCGGAAGAATTAATTGCCTTGCACCCGGCCAAAAATAGAGATGAATCTCGTTTATTTGTTTTTCACCGTGAAACCGGAGAAATTGAACACCGAATGTTTAAAGACATTAAGGAGTATTTTTCTGACAGGGATGTCATGATATTTAATGACACCAAGGTGTTTCCCGCAAGATTGTATGGAAACAAAGAAAAAACAGGAGCCAGAATTGAAGTCTTTTTGCTTCGTGAATTAAATAAAGAACAACGCCTCTGGGATGTATTAGTTGATCCTGCTCGGAAAATTAGAATCGGAAATAAATTGTATTTCGGAGAAAACGACGGACTCGTTGCCGAAGTGATTGATAATACAACTTCACGAGGTCGTACATTGCGGTTTTTATATGATGGCTCTTATGAAGAGTTTAAAGACACATTATATCGGTTGGGTGAAACCCCATTGCCAAAATTCATCCAGCGTCCGGTTGAGGTAGCTGATAAGGAACGCTACCAAACTATTTTTGCAAAAAAAGAAGGTGCTGTTGCAGCCCCGACTGCCGGAATGCACTTTAGCCGTGAATTGTTAAAACGCCTTGAAATTATCGGCGTAAATTACGGATATATCACGTTGCATGTCGGACTCGGGAATTTTCGCAATGTCGAAGTTGAAGATTTGACAAAGCATAAAATGGACAGTGAAGAAATCCATATTGCCGATGAAACCGTAGAAATGGTGAATACTGCAAAAGAAGCAAAACGTCAGGTTTGTGCGGTTGGTACAACTGTTTTGAGAACACTTGAAAGTTCAAAATCAACCGGCGGAATGCTTAAGCCTTACGACGGATGGACAAATTTGTTTATTTTCCCGCCATATGAGGTTCAGATTCCAACCAGCATGATTACAAACTTCCACTTGCCAAAATCAACCTTAATGATGATGGTTAGTGCCTTTACAGGATACGATAAACTAATGCACGCTTACAAAGTTGCCGTCGAAGAAAAGTATCATTTCGGAACCTATGGAGATGCAATGTTAATCATTTAAACTATCGATATGCTTGCAAAAGAACAGGTTAAAGAACTCAAAGATCGCCTGGATGCGTTAAGGGGGTACCTTTGACATTGAAATGCGATTACAAAAACTTCAAGAACTTGAATTAAAAAGTCGCGCTGAAGGACTCTGGGATAACCCAGATGAAGCTCAGACTTTGATGAAGCAAATCTCCGAGCAAAAATCATGGATTAATGCGTATAATTCATTTGCCACAAAAATCAGCGATTTGGAAGTGTTGCATGAATTTGCATTGGAAGGCGAGGCAGATGAAGCCGAAGTTAATGCCCAGTATAAAGATTGCATAGAGGCTGTTGAAGTACTCGAGTTGAAAAACATGCTCGGCAACGAGGAAGACAATCTCAATGCCATTTTAAATATTAATGCCGGAGCCGGCGGTACGGAAAGTAACGATTGGGCTGAAATGCTCATGAGAATGTACATCCGCTGGGGAGAACGAAATAATTATTCTGTTAAACAAATTCACATGACAGAGGGAGATCAGGTTGGAATAAAATCTGTGACACTCGAATTTACCGGCGAATTTGCTTACGGATATTTAAAATCCGAAAATGGTGTACATCGCTTAGTTCGATTGTCTCCTTTTGATTCTGCGCACAAACGACATACCTCCTTCGCTTCGGTTTTTGTTTATCCCTTGGTTGATAACACCATCGATATTGAAATCGATTCCTCTGAAATTGAGTGGGACACCTATCGAAGTGGAGGAGCAGGCGGACAAAATGTCAATAAAGTGGAAACCGGCGTTAGACTGCGACATCTTCCTACCGGAATTACCATTGAAAATACGGAAACCCGCTCACAACATAAAAACAGAAATAATGCATTGCAATTGCTGAAATCTCAGCTGTACGAGTTGGAGTTACGTCGGCAAAATGAAGACAAACAAAAGATTGAAGGCGCAAAGAAAAAAATTGAATGGGGTTCACAAATTCGCTCCTATGTCATGCATCCGTACAAAATGGTTAAAGATTTAAGAACATCGCATGAAACCGGCAATGTACAAGCCGTTATGGACGGCGAATTAAATCCGTTTATTAAAGCATTTTTGATGGAATTTGGCGGCAGAAATTAGTGTGGTGGGGAAATTTAAGTTTGAGTTGTCTATCTATTTCAGCATTAAATTTCCTTTTTCTGTTAGTCTATATTTTTGTTTACTACTATTTGGTTTTTCAGCGATGGTTAATTCAATTAGTTCTTTTTCTAAAGCTGGTTGAAGATAATTTTTCCTAAAATTCTCTCTATTTGCTAAATTTAGCTTTTTCTGCAAATCTTGTCGTGTATGTTCTCCAGTAAAAACGTTTAATAATTCCTCAACTTTCGTGGTGATACCGATTGTGAATCAAAATTGCCGATACAATTCATTTTATACTAATTTGAACT
>CAYOUD010000050.1:0-15990 GCA_964407055.1 uncultured Bacteroidales bacterium
GGGTTTAGATGATTCAAATCTGCACAAAGGGAATGGCATGAATTTTCCGGTTTAAACCAGTGCGTGTGATGCCAAAATGCATATGGGCCAAAACGCTGTTCATTAATAAAATAATGCTTCTCCTCAACAGCACGAATCTCAGTAACCCAATTACTTCGAAAACCAGGAAATGGACTCACTTTGTATGAAATAATTTGGCCGGGATAAGTTCGTGATTCAAGCATTGTCGAGGTAATTTTAAATTGCATTTCAGGGGGAGTGATTTTTTCAAGATTTGCAGGATTTGAGAAATACTCCCAGGCTTTATCCAAATCCATTTTCAATACTTGCCGTGATTCAATTCTGTGCAAATTGCTATGTGATGTAATTCTCATGCTCGCTTTTCTCAATAAACAAAAAAGCAAGCAGGGAGTTCAAAATCAGGCGTCGTTATCGTGAGATTGTATTTGTTCAAGTCGATGAAATCCAATGTAAGCCAAAATCGCAGGAATTAAATAATATACAGCGGAAAAAATTACTCCAACATACATTCCAACCTTAAAAAATCGCTGAAAAAACAGATATCCCATTTCATCTCCTATATCTGCAGCAGCATATTTGCTTATCCTTGCACTAAAATCAGACAAAGAAATCATTAACAAGACAACAGCCAAAAGTGTAAAAACCGCAATCCCCATCATAATTGCTTTTCCATTGGCAATAACTTTACGATAAGTAAAGCCCAAAATCAGATAAATAGCACCTAATCCCAAACTTAAAAAGACACTCCAGGCAATAATGCTCATCACATTCTGAAACATTGCAAACTCTCCACTAAATTCCATTAAATCAGCTCGTGCAATGATATTAAGAATTACAAAAACCAGCAGCGAAATCAATCCGCTTAGTGTCCAAAGTCCTCCAAACACCCAAGCCGGAATGCGAATCATGTTGTGCGCGTTTCGTTCTTTACGCGGCAAATCAGATATTTTTACTTTTTTCATTGTATCGATTTAAAATGTGGGTATCCAAAATTAACAAAAATATGTTAAAATACACGAATCATGTTTTGAAAAGCCACAAATAAAAAATAAAATTAACGACAGCCTGTTCCGATAAGAAAAAAAACAGTAAAATTGCAGGATTTTAAAAACAATTTCTAATGAAATATGTAAGTATAGCAGGATTATGTCTAACTTTAGTAATCACAATGAATTCATGTAAAAACAGTATGAAACAAGAAACAAACCCTTTACTTATGTCACAATTTGACACCCCATACGAAAGCATCCCTTTCGATAAAATTAAGAATAACTATTATGTTCCGGCAATTAAAGAAGCCATTAAAAACGGAAAAACGGAAATAGACGCCATTGTCAACCAAGATGCCCCTGCGGATTTTGAAAACACCATTGTCGCACTCGACCGCACCGGATCACAATTGGACATTATAAGTTCCGTTTTCTTCAACTTGCTATCAGCCGAGTCGGATGATGAAATGCAACAGATAGCACAGGAGATTTCGCCTTTACTCACCGAATACTCCAATGACATCATGCTAAACGAAGCATTATTTGCCCGGGTAAAAGCTGTTCACGATAAAATATCCGATTTAAAACTTCGACCGGATCAAACATTACTTTTGGAAGACACTTATCGCAGTTTTGTAAGAAACGGGGCTTTACTGAAAGGTGAAGACAGAGAAAAGTTCAGAGAAATCAGCACAAAACTCGGAAAACTCAGTTTGCAATTTGATGATAATGCATTGAAAGAAATGAACAAATATCAACTGCATGTTACTGACAAAGCAAAACTTGGCGGTTTGCCCGAATTTGTACTTGAAGCAGCAGCTGAAGAAGCTTCTCAACGCAAACTATATGGTTGGATTCTTACCTTACATTATCCGAGTTACGGACCATTTATGCAATATGCTGAAAATCGGGAATTACGCCGTGAGCTTTACACAGCAAGAACCACACAATGCAGCCAAGGCGATGAGCTCGATAACACTGAACTCATTACGGAAATTGTAAGCCTTCGAATTGAACTTTCAAATTTATTTGGATACGATTCCTATGCAGATTACGTGTTAACTGAGCGGATGGCAGAATCGGCAGATAATGTCAATGCCTTTTTAGGATCACTTGTTGAAGCATCCATGCCAAAAGCCAAAGAAGAACAAAAACAACTTCAGGAATTTGCAGAAGCACATGGTGCAGATTTTGAGCTGATGCCATGGGATTGGTCATATTACGCTGAAATGCAAAAAGATGCCCTGTACAAAATCAACGATTCAATGACAAAACCATATTTTAAGTTAGAAAATGTGGAGCAATCAGTACTTGATCTTGCGGAGCAACTTTTAACCATTCAATTCAGTCAGCGCAGCGACATTCCGGTATATCATAAGGATGTAAAAACTTACGAAGTTATGGATCAAAGCGGAGATTTTCTCGGATTATTATATTTGGATTTTTTCCCACGGGCAAGCAAACAAAGCGGAGCCTGGATGACAAGCTTCCGATCACAATATCGTGATGCTGAAGGCGACCATCGTCCGCACATAACCATTGTTACAAATTTTTCAAAACCAACTGAAAACAAACCCAGTTTATTAAGCTTCGATGAAGCCACAACTTTTCTGCATGAATTCGGACATGGATTGCATGGCATGTTGAGTCAGGTAGAATACAAATCTCAATCGGGAACATCGGTTGCCAGAGATTTTGTCGAGCTTCCCTCCCAACTCATGGAAAACTTCGCATTTGAAAAAGCATGGCTAAAAGATGTCGCAATTCATTATGAAACCGGCGAACCCATGCCGGATTCCATGATAGACCGCATTATTGAGTCGAGAAAATATCATGCAGGTTATGCCTCTGCACGGCAATTAAGTCTCGGCATGACAGACATGGCCTGGCACAGTTTAACTGAGGAATTCAGCGGAAATGTGATTCAGTTTGAACAAAAAATTATGGCTAAAACAGCCTTGTTGCCACAAATTGAAGGTGCGGCAACCAGCCCGACATTCGGACATATTTTTGCCGGTGGTTATGCTGCCGGATATTACGGATACAAATGGGCAGAAGTACTAGACGCCGATGCTTTCGCAAGTTTTAAAGCGGAAGGGATTTTTAATAAAGCAACCGCAGCACGCTTTCGTGATGAAATTCTGGCTCGCGGCGGAAGCAGAAAAGAAATGGAATCTTACGTTGCCTTTAAAGGCCGAGAACCCGAAATAGATGCACTGCTGGAACGAGAAGGTTTGAAATAAAACAAACCAAACAAGGTGCAGAAACAAGCTTCTTCGCTAGCGATTGGAGAAGTGCTTGCAATCTTTTTTTAGCCATTTCTTTATTCTCCATTATTTAAAATTATTAAGAATCCGCTGTTTATCTTCAATTTCCTTTACTGATTTATGATATATCTCAATTAGCACAATCTTATCTTCATTTTCAAACTGTGCATATATTATTCGAAACCCAGAATTAACGCCTTTCCCTTTAAAGCTATTACTGGCAATTTTCTTCATCTTTATTATAGGGGCCTTCTAATAATTCTTTTCTTTCAAGAAACAAATTTAATGAATAAGTTATTATGCCTAACAATTGGAGTCCCCATCTATCATGGCAACAATGGCAAACATACCGCAGTTAGAAACCCCCATACACTTGTCCTCGGCAAACCTGACAGATGGGGATATATTTATTCGATAATTAGTGGAAACCTCCAAAAACATTTTCAACTTGTGGGTTATTTGGAAACTATTAACTTTGCGCCAAAATATGACTATGACACAATCCATGACAGGCTATCACAAACTCAGTTTTGACTATGCCGCAAAAACAATACATATTGAGATAAAAAGCTTAAACTCCAAACATCTCGATATCAGCGCCAGAATTCCATCCATTTATAAAGAAAAAGAGCTGGCAATTCGGGAATTAATACATAAACACTTAGTTCGCGGGAAGATAGATTTCAACATTTTTGTTGATATGTGTGGCAGTACTCAAGCTTCCAACATTAATCAAGATGTATTTATTTCCTATTATGAGCAACTGAAGGAAATCGCAGCAAAGACTGATCTGGAGCTGAATCACGAGGCAGTTTCTGTTATCAGTCGTTTCCCGGATATTTTAAAACAATCTCGGCAAGAAATTGAAGATGATGAATGGAATACCATTATGGAACAGACAAAAACAGCACTTGAAATGGTTGTCTCCTACCGAAAAGACGAGGGCGTTTCCATGGAAAAAGACATTCGTGAATCAGTCGAACGCATCGAGTCTTTAATTGATAAGGTTGAGCCCTTTGAACAAACCCGAATTGAAGAAGTAAAATCCCGTTTAAAAACCAATCTCGCTAAACTTGCTGATCTTCCTGAAATGGACGAAAACCGATTTGAGCAGGAATTAATTTATTATCTAGAAAAATTAGACATTAACGAAGAAAAAGTTCGCTTAAGAAATCATTGCACATATTTCGTTGAAAACCTAAATATGTCAATGCCTGTGGGTAAAAAGCTTGGATTTATTGCTCAGGAAATGGGACGTGAAATTAATACCATGGGCGCAAAAGCAAACCAACAAGACATTCAAAAAATTGTGGTAGAAATGAAAGATGAGTTGGAAAAGATCAAAGAACAACTTTTAAACATTTTATAATATGTCGGAAGGAAAACTAGTCATCATTTCAGCCCCTTCAGGTTCAGGAAAAACGACAATTATTCAACATTTAATGGAGAAACATTTCAATTTGCATTTCTCCGTTTCTGCGACAAACAGACCGGCGCGCGAGCATGAAACAGACGGCAAAGATTACCTATTCATAGCCACAGAAACCTTCCATTCAAAAATTAACAAAGATGAATTTTTAGAATGGGAAGAAGTTTACGAAGGTCGTTTCTACGGGAGTTTAATAGCCCATGTCAATCAAATGCTTTCCGAAGGAAAAAATGTAATTTTTGATGTGGATGTTGTCGGAGGCTTGAATATTAAAAAATATTATCAAGAACAAGCCCTATCCATTTTCGTAAAACTACCCAGTCTGGAAACATTGGAAATGCGACTAAGACAACGTGGCACCGACAATGAAACCGACATCATGAACCGGCTTGAAAAAGCAGCTTGGGAAATGAATTTCGCCAAAAAATTTGATGCTATACTGATTAATGACAGTTTGCAAAAATGTCACAAAGATGCAGAAAAACTAGTTTCAGATTTTCTGCACAAACATTAATCCTCAATACGTTTCATCGTATAGGACAAGCGCATGTCCATAGTAAACTGTAGCACAGGACCATGCAATAGCGGATTAATGACTTTATCAAAAGTCGCATCGCTTCGTTTGTCATAAAATAAATTCACACCAGATGCAGAGGAAACTAAACGTTCATCACCTCTTAAGCGTTGGCGTGTATGGTCAAGATAAGAAAGGTAATCCTTGTATTGATTAATCGGATAAGTACAATATATTTTCTCATCCAGCGCATTAAAAAGTGGTGAAAGCACCATTCCCAATGCCTCTAAATTGCCTTTTTTCTTATTTAGCAAATCAATACACTCCTCCCGCAACCTATCGTAAATTGCGGTTTTATCTTCCACAATTGGTTGTACTTTAATAATGTCATAAATTTCATTTCCTGCCGCTTTCATAATAATTTCATCAGCAATTTCAAGAGATTTAAACAGGATGTGTACATTTTTTTTTACTTCAAATCCGATTGGTACCTCGACATAATTCTTTGAAAACAATTTTTTCTCAACTTCCATCCCGAAAATTGGAGACTGGGAAATAAAATCGATGTAATAATCATCCGATGAAAAATCACTGCCTAGATTAGTTTGAAGTTTAGAAATTCTATCATTTATTTTTTCATGCGTATCTTCCATGCTTTCTCCAACCTGCGTTAAGCCAAGAATCATCACCCAGGCGTCCGGTCTTTGATTCATCATTACCGAAACGCTGAGTTCCATAACAGAATCAATCGCTGATTTATCAGTATAATAACCGGCATTATTGTTATAATAAGCTTCAGTTTGATAAATTCCTCCGGTATAGTCACTTTCAAGGCGGGCAGAACCCGATGCTTTTTGATTATAAAAGAAATTACCGGCTGCTTGTGAAAACCCAATTACCGGACAAGAAAAAATCATAATTAGCAAAAATAATTTCATGCGATTCATAAGTACAGATTTTAATTTTGCGTTAAGATACGTTTTTTTTTCATGGCATGAATTTCCCGGGTTAAATCAAATAAAATTTCGATATTTATGCCATGACAAAGAAAAAAGACATTGCACTGGTTTTATCCAGCGGAGGAGCGCGCGGATTTTCACATATTGGAGTCATTAACAGCTTAGAGAAACACGGTTATAATATCACCTCAATAGCCGGAGCAAGCATGGGAGCGCTCGTAGGCGGACTGTATGCCACCGGTCAACTGAAAAAATTTGAAGAATGGTCCAGAAATCTTGACAAACGTACAGTGTTGAAACTTGTTGACATTACGTTGAGTTCCACCGGCCTTGTAAAAGGCGAAAAGCTGATTAATGAACTGGAAAATCTTATCCCCGAGCAGAATATTGAAGATTTAGAGATTCCGTATTGTGCAGTTGCCACTGATATTCTCAATGAAAAAGAAATTATTTTTAAATCCGGAAATCTATACAATGCAATTCGGGCATCCATTGCAATTCCGACGGTTTTGAAACCATTTAAAATCGGAGACATTCAACTAATTGACGGAGGAGTTGTTAATCCGATTCCTTCAAACCGCATAAAACGACATGATGGTGATTTATTATTTGTATCCAATGTAAATGGGAGAAATCCGGTGGAAACACCCGTTGAAACGTATAAAGAACAAATTGGGGACAATCCCCCTGGTCCGGTTGACATGGAGATTGAAGAACAAGACAAACAATTTTTTACACGGGTCAAAGATCAACTTTCAAAAATGATGTCCTCAACAAATCAAAGTCGGATTGGATATTTTAATCTGGTTAACAAATCAACTAGCCTCATGCTGCAAACTATCAGTGAACACAGTTTAAAAGAAACGCCTCCCGACTTGCTCTTTAATATCCCGAGAAAAAAATTCGGCACCTTTGATTTTGACAAAGCCAGCGATATTATTGATTTTGGAGAATCCTTTACGGATGATGAGCTAAAAGACTTTAAGGATTAATACGGCCATCGTTTTTTGGTAATTTTAAGCAATCCCCAGAAAATCAAACTAAAAAGCAAAAGCATAATTGCCGAAAAATAGAGATGGCGGAAGTGCAATCCACAGCACGACAGGAAAGCAGATTTATCGCTGCGCCAATTGCCGGTTTGATAAAACAAAAAGCGATTCACACTCAGGTTTTCATTTTGAATTTTCACTTCTGCATGCGCATCCATGTTTTGTAAAAACTGCCAAACCAAAGGCAAACTGCGCTGTCTCGAAAACTCACTGTCGTTGTGCAAATTGGAGACAAATACAGATTTCAAAAAAGTAATATCTATGCTATCATTAATATACTCGCTGATTTCCGAAGGCAATGTATTGCGTAAGGAAGCATCTAAATCAGCCTTTGTCTTTTCATCAGCAGTCTCCATCCTATGCTCAATTTCCGGTAAAATTGTGTGCAAATACAATAATGACAGATAATGTCGTTTTTCCTGCGCAAACTCTGTTTTCGGATGCTGCAAAACGGCCTCAGTCATTAAGGCCTCAAAAGCCAAAGCAGAGGGCATTGCACGTGATATTATCGGTGCTTTATCGTAATATTGCATTCCGGGAAACTTTGTCCATGGAATCAGCGCTCCGCTGAAAAGTAATTGTGGAATAATAATCAACGGAATCATTATATATCCCCAACTTTCACCCTTTGCCAGCACAGAAATCAGCATTCCTACAATCGCGGAACTCACCATCAACAAGAAATACATCAGGCTCAAACTTTCAAAAAGCCACAACATATCAAGTATCGATAAAGCAATTGCTGAAAATAAAATGGATTGTAAACCTGAAAGCAAAGTCAGGCGCAAAAATTTTACAAAAAAGAAGCGTCGGTTATTTCCTTCAATGACAAATTCCCGTTTTCGAACAGCCTTTTCCCTGCTGATTTCAGAAATAGAAAAAACCAAGCCGCCAAAAATTGCCACCACAATGCTCATCATAAAAAATACCGGCAAGTGAATATTCGCATCCGGAGAATAGCCGTTTCCGGGAGAAAATCGACTTACAAAAGCTAGCGCAGCAGCCATAAGGGGAGCATAAAGGAGACAAAATGCCGCATAAAATTTGCGATGAAACAGTTTTTTCAAATCCTGCTTAAAAGCCGTAGCAATTTTCAGTTTTAAATGCTTTCGCCGCAAGGGATTATTAAGTTTTTTTCCTTTTTCCGATGAAAAAGCATTTAACCAAAACTCCGGTGGATATAAACGCTCTGAATCTGATTTTCCGGGGTTTTTCTTTTGTCGAATCATCGCTTCAGCCTCAGAGATTTCAGTACGCTCGTCAATTAACAAACCAGCTCCTGCATTCCTTCTTCCACTCGTTTTGGAAATGTATTGAAAAAACTCCGCCGGGCTGCCGTAAAACACTGGGGTTCCACCTTCATCAAGATATAACATGCGCTCAAAATATCGAAGAAGCTGCATTTCCGGCTGATGTAAACTTGCAATAATCAAACGACCTGAATCGGCAATTTCTCTAATTTGCTGTATCAAAGTTTCAGAATCCTGTGCAGACAAACCACTGCTCGGTTCATCACAGAGCAAAACATCCGGATTTGTCATGAGAGCACATGCAATTCCAAAACGTTTCCGTTCGCCACCGGACAAACGAGATTGATGAGCCTCCATCGGTTTAACATCGGCATATCTATTTAAATTCAAATTGCGCAATACTGAATCTGCAAAACGCGCTGAATCATGACTTAACCCATATTGTAATTGAATTGCCAGCAACTGCTCCAGCAAAGGAATATCAGCAGAAATATGGTCTTCTTGGGGAACCATACTGATATGCAAACTATCCACATCTGATAAAAAAACTGCAGAACTTCCACCTTGCACATCGGCAATTAATCGTAAAAAGCTGGATTTCCCTGCACCACTCGGGCCTAATACAGCAATCATTGCTGGCGCTTCAAAGCAGATATCCATTTCATGAAATAACGACTGAGCAGCCCCAATATCTACCGAAAGATTTTGTGCAGATAAAGCGAATTTCGCTTGTTGATTTGCATAAACGCCCCTAAGCACCTGATAATCATAAAACGCTCCGTTTTTAAAACGTATAATTTGATACCAAAAAAATGGCTGCACCTGTTTATCGACAAAACCTATCGGATTATCAAGCAAATTCAAATCTGGCAGGTAATAATAAATTTCGGACGAATTTAAAGCAAAGCACGAAAACTTTTCTGAATCAAGATTGAAACAAAACTGTTTGATTTTCCGCAAATTTACTTCAGTAACATCAAGCATTTCAGCAATTAAATCGAGAAACTCCTGAGCTTGTCGAATATCACCGTGAAGACCGGAAACAAACTCAGACAAACGAATAATTAACACATGACGCTCATGCAAAGATAGCTCAGCACGAATCTCCTGCGAAATTCGCATTAATTTAACGGAATTCGCCGATAGTTTTTTTAGATTCAAACTCTGATTGTACTTTTGCAAAGCCTCACGATAATCCTGATTAATGAGTAATAGTTTTGATTTCTCAACCAGTGGCTGCAAAAATCGATTAAGATAGTTTTCAGCCGCTTTGCCTAAATTGTCAGGGTCATAAGCTGTAACAATCGCAAATACTTGGATCAGTTGTTGATAAAAACTTGTCTGCATATGATATACAAAAATAACAGGAAAAATAAAATTTCCAAGAATTTTGTTAAAACATAAGACAAATCGGTTAATTTTCATTACATTTGTTTAAACATGCAAGGTCAAATGGGGAAAAAAGTTGTTATCATAACCGGAGCGTCTTCCGGAATTGGAAAGGCACTTGCTGTTGAGTACGCACAACATGGATTTAATGTTGTGATTGCAGCTCGCAGCACGGATAAACTGGAACAAATAGAAGCGGAATTGTCGCAATATACCGAAGTTCTATCGGTACCTACAGATGTGACAAAAGAGGCTGATTGTAAGCATCTCACAGAAAAATCTATATCGCGTTTCGGACGCATTGATATTCTTATCAATAACGCAGGAATCTCCATGCGGGCAATTTTCCTAGAAATGGATTTGGTTGTGATGCGAAAACTCATGGATGTTAATTTTTGGGGGACAGTATATTGCACAAAATACGCCTTACCAGAACTTCTAAAAACCCATGGTTCCCTTGTAGGAATTTCTTCTGTTGCTGGAATACATTCACTGCCGGCACGAAGCGGATATTCAGCATCCAAATATGCCATGCTTGGATTTTTAGACACCATTCGTATTGAGCATCGACATCAATTGCATGTCTTAGTTTTTGCCCCCGGTTTTACGGCCTCAAACGTTCGCGTTGCAGCATTAACATCTGATGGCACTCCACAGGGACACACTCCGAGGAAAGAAGAAAAAATGATGTCTGCCGCGCATGTCGCAAGACGCATCCGACTGGCGATAAAACGGAAACGCCGCTTTATAACCATTACCTTTATCGGACATGCAACAAATATTGTAAAAAAATTCTGGCCTGCTTTGCTTGATTGGAGTTTTTATCGGGCAATGAAAAAGGAACCGGATTCACCGCTGAAATAAATCGTATAGCTTTTCCAAAGTTTTGAAAAAGCTATAGGGGCCTTCTATTTATTTGCGTTTATTTATAATCTCAAAACGACTTGCTATTTTGTTTCCTTCGTCATCAACAAGGCTAATCACGTGTTTTCCGATTTCAGGCCGCAAGGCAATCTGATGATGAGATACTGTTGTTGCAAGATATTCATCATCTAAATGCCAGTATATTTTTGCATCTTGCATTTGATGCACAGCTTCAAATACAATTTTCTTTTGCTTCCCGTCCAAATCCGTTGGCAAAAATATTCGCATCATGTCATCAGGATAAATTATTTGCATTGTTTTTTCGGGCATTGAAACACAATCAGGATGAAAAGGAGGAACGCCTTTATACCAGGGGTTTTTCTGTCTGTAATACCACTCCATTGTCGGTGGCAGAACAAATGCACTAGCTTCCTGCATATCAGCTTTGGGATAACAAGACAAATTGACCCGATACTTCCTTTCCTTATCAAGATGCACCAGTTGATGATAAGGACATTGAGGGAAATAATATGCAGAAGCCGGAATCCATACAGAGTCAGAATCTTCACAAAAATCTGCACTCAAATATCCTGACCGCGAACAAACCGGCATTTGAATCATATCATCCCAGGGACAATCGAACCATTTATCATAGGCCGGTAAAGCATCAAATAAATCAAATAATATGGGAGCAGCAGCTTGAACACCAACCAAACCAGGTCGTCCTTCGCCATCAGCATTTCCGACCCAAACCGCAACCGTATAATCGGGTGTCAGCCCAATTGCCCAGGCATCCCTAAAACCATAGCTTGTACCGGTTTTCCAGGCTATGTTTTGGGATGAACTAAAAAACTCCCATTCCCCTTCTATATTTGGACGACTAAGCTCCTTAAGGGCTTCCAGAGTAAACCAAATTGAGGAAGCAGACAAACGACTTTCTGTTTTTGGCAAGATTGGCGCAATGCACTCATTTTTCAAATACAATAAAGGATGGATATCACTTTCGAAATACAGCGCATTGTACTCAGTATAATGTATTAGACGTCGCCCCATATCGGCATAAGCAGCACACAGCTCATCGAGAGAAGCCTCAGCACCTCCAAGTATGAGAGATAATCCATAATGCGAAGCCGGCTTATTGATGCTACGAATTCCCATTGACTGCAAATCGCTCAGGAAAACCGGAACGCCATGCTTTTGTAACATATTGACAGAAGGAACATTAAGCGAACGAATTAAAGCTTGGGAAGCGGGAACAGCACCGTCGTAATCCATGCTAAAATTCTGAGGAGAAAAATTTCCGTATCGGGTTGGATAATCGGCAAGCAACGTGTGAGGCAAAATTTCTCCTTTGCTCAGCATGTGTGCATACAAAAATGGCTTCAAAACACTTCCTGTACTGCGTTTAGCTGTAGCAATATCTACATAAGCATCTTTTCCATAATCCGTAAAAAGGCCTGTATTTCCAACATAAGCGATCACAGCACCAGTTCTGGTATCAGCAATAATACAGGCTGCATTATGAATTCCGTTTTCCCGTAATTCACGCCAATGTCGTTCCGTAATATCCTTTGCATTTTTTTGGATATGCGCATCAATGTGGGAGTAAAAAATATACTGTTCAGGATGATTCCTTTTCAATCGCATTAGCAAGTGGGTTGTTTCATGCGGGAATGCTCTCAATTCTTCCGGGATTTCTTCTTCAATTGCCAAGAAATAAGCCTGCTCAGGAATGATTCCATCCACATACATTCTTTTCAACAACCTGTTTCTTTTTCCAAACAACATGATTCGATTTTTATTCAAATGTATAGAAGACGGAGCATTTGGCAAAATGGCAAGCAACGCAGATTCTGCCCATGTCAGGTTGTCGGGTGAACGTCCGAAATAACGATGAGAAGCAGCTTGAATACCAACAACATTTCCACCATAAGGTGCATATTGAGCATATAAATTTAGAATTTCAGATTTTGATTTTTGTATTTCCAGTTTTTGAGCCATACAGATTTCCTTTACTTTCATGATAAAAGTACGATTTCCCGGCTGTCCGGTTAATCGAATTACCTGCATAGTAATTGTAGATCCACCACTCACAACCGACTTTGCTTTAACATTTTGCAAGGCTGCCCGGCTCATTGAGATCCAATCGACACCACGGTGTTTGTAAAATCGCTTATCTTCAAAATATAGCAGGCATTGGAGATATTTTTCCGGCAATTCCATTGTATCAGGCATTGGCAAACGCCATTGTCCATCCTCAGCAATAGATGCATCTAACAATACAGCTTCTGCATCATACAATACATACGCCTTTGGAGTATCGGCAAAATTCATCGGCAAAAAAAGCCAGATAAAAAAAGCCGTTATTGTCAGGATAAAAGCAGCCCACCATATTTTACGCGAGTTATTCATTACTTAATCAATCACACGCCAATCAGCAAAATACTCAACAACAAGCTGCGTTTTTGGTTCAGATTGATAATAGAAGTTAGAATTATAGGTCCAGGCCATACTTTCAGAGCCACCTCCGCCCTGAGTTGTAATAAAAAAGCGATTGGCAAGATGTCCGAAATAATCAGCCTGATTTCTCGGGGAATTCTGGTCGCCGCCGCTGGGGTCCACTGGAATCCACCCATAATTTGGCAAATACACTTCCACCCAGCGATGGAATACATCATCATTGCTAACATCATCACCCCGCAAGACGACAGAACCAACATAACGTGCTGGTAGTCCTGCAGCACGGCACATGGAAATATACACGAAGCTGTATTCTGAACAGGAGCCATTCCCTCTGTCTAAAACTGTCGGTGCAGTATTCCAGCCACCTGTCATTTCATAATACAATCGAGGCATCAAGTAATTATAAATATTTCGTGCAATCCAGTACGGATTTTTCTCATCTCCAACAGCCTCTTTCACAGCATTCTGAATTACTGGATGCGTGATTTGATATTTATCATTATTGGCTAAAAATCGGGCTTTCACATCTTCAGGGATTTCATTTATTTTACCGACTTTATCAGGAAAAATAAAATAGCGAACATCCCAGACTTTCACTTTTGCAGACATCTCAATTTCATAAATTTCACCCGCTTTCAAATTTTCCACATGAAAATGGGCGGTTTTTTGTCCCCATTGGTCGATCGGAAAATCCGTAGGTTTTTCACTAAATTGAATCTCAGAAAGCAATTCCTGATTATCGCGGTTTTCTGCTATTGCGCAATGCACATTAAGCTGAGTGACTTTGCCGGGGCCGAAATTTGTTGCCTGATGGCTGTACGATATTTCTGCAGTTTTATCATTTGTGCGACGGAATAAATCCTCGTCGCTTCGGACAAGCTGATGGATTTTTTTATCGAGCCAATCGACATTCCACAAATGGCTTCCATCCCACGCCATGCCCCTTGCATATTTACCGGGAGTATCTGTAATCAACAGTACTTTTCCGGTTTCAGGACTAATCATATAAATTTCATCTGTTCCACGGTCGCTCACCCAAAGATAAGTTCCGTCAAAGGTAATTCCCTGCGGTTTTCCCGATGGTGCAGGAAACGACTGAATTGTTGTACCGTCAGTTGTACTTAGTTGAATAATTTTGTCAGAAGCATCATCCACAACCCACAAATATTTTCCGTCATAGGTTAACCCAATCGGCATTTTACAGGGCAAATCAATGCGCTGCAGAATTTCTCCGCTGTTTTTATCAATTTTAAACGCCACTCCCCGATAATTTTCAGCGAGCGGTATGCCACCTTTGATATCAACACACCAAATATAATCCCCATCATATGCAAGTCCCATCGGCCAATAAGCAGGGCTAGGAATACTGCGCTGAACCAAACCGGTTTCCGGATTAATAAAATACAATTTATCGGTTTTGCGGTCGGCTAGCACCAATTCATCCTCAACAAAACATAACCCGGAAGGAAAATCTCCAGGCGTAGGAAATGATTTAATGATTTCGCCGGGATAAGAAAATGCGAGCTGAGAAAATGCAATAAAGACAATAAAAAACTGCATTCTGAAGCTTAAAAACTGAGCAATTTGTTTCATAGTGAGTATCGGTTAAAATTAAACGATTAAATAAATCAAAAAAAACGATCTAAATGATAACATTCACAAAGATTTCTCGTAAAATTAATTAGTATCTTTTAAAAATCAAGGTTTTGGGGGTAGAGTTTTAGAATAATTGGTTTTGATTAAGATATCCTAACAAGGAAATTAACTTTAAAACCTAAGCATATGAAGTATTTTTACAGTCTTTTACTAATAACACTCTTAGTACTGCCATCACTTGCACAAAGTGATTTTAACGAACCACCCACTCGCAGTGAGTTTGAGCAGGTAAAATCTAAAATTCAGGTTTACGAACGTAATTTAAACAATGTAACATCGCGCATGAACGGAATTAATGCCGAAATTGATAATGCGTTTGTGCGTTTGGATTCTATGATGTATGAGCAGGAAATGTATCTCGATTCTGTCATTGAACTCAAGTCACAAAATAGCCAGGGCATACAGGAAGATGCGGTTGCAAATTTTCTTACAACAGAAGACCTCAATCCGATTTATGACGAAATCGATAAAAAACTCAAAAAGCAGGAAGAAGTCAGCATGCTTTTTATTTACGGACTTGCAGGAGGCATTGGTTTATTACTAATTCTGCTCATTCTTTTCTTTATCCTATCCGGACAGAAAGTCAAAAAACTGAAGAAGGAACTGCTGGCACTGCAGGAAGAAAATAAAACGGCGATGGAAACTGGCATGGCTGAAATGAAAAACAGTTTAACAAAGCTGGAAAGCATTCACAAAGCAGACAGCGAGCAGCTTAAAAAAGAAATTGAGAAACAAACTTCTGCGATTCGAACTTCAACTGACTTATCGGCAAAATCATTACAAGAAAAATCTGCTGAAAACATGAAAACAATCAGCGAAAAACTAGAATCAGGCATTGAAGGTGTCAATGCTGCCCGGGAAAAAGCAGTAGAGGCTTTGAAAAAAAGCAGCGATGAAAAACTCAGCAAAAATAACAAATCCTTTAATGACAAACTTTCGGATGTTGAAAGCCATTTTAAATCAGAGATTGATAAGTTATCCGAGATTAAAGACAAGCTAATTAATGATATTAAAAATCTTGGAAAAGAAAAGAAATAATTCACAAGGATAGATAGATTACACGGGAGGAAATTCCGGATTTAGAATTCAAAGCAGACCTGGGAATTATTGGGTCTGCTTTGTATTTGAGGGTGATATAAA
>CAYOUD010000051.1:0-15841 GCA_964407055.1 uncultured Bacteroidales bacterium
CATAACATAAGGTGCTATTGGTTAATGTTTTAACGCAGTCAGATTGTTTATTATAGTTTAATAATTTTATTGCATTATCCCGATAGTGCTTCAAAAAATTTCATTGTCTATGAAAAACGCTGAAAATCTTGATGCGAAAGAATTATTAGAAGTCGCCTTAAAATTGCAATCAAAAAAAACCGCGGCATCGTTTTGGACACAGCGGTTTTATATTCGAGCGGAATTTGATTATTCAATTTCCATCATAACAAAATTCTTAGGCACTCTATCACCCACTTTCACGTGAATTTTTTTGACTTTCCCGTCACATTCGGCCTGAATTCTATTATTCATTTTCATTGCTTCAAGAATTAGCACGGGTTTATCGTGTGTCACCTTGTCTCCTTTTTTCACCAGAATTTCGAGGATTGTTCCTGGAATAATTGCTTTTACTGCTTTCATAATAATTATGATTTATAGTACATAATATTTTCTAAAAACTCACACACTGCTAATTTAGAACGGTGGAATTCCATGTTTTTTCTTGGGACCAATTGCGACTTTATTTTCAGAAATTTCCAATGCTCTGAGCAAATGATCTCGTGTTTCTTCAGGTTCAATAACGGCATCGACATATCCTTTTGCAGCAGCGACATAAGGATTTGCAAATTTTTGTTTATAAAGCTCTACTTTTTCAGCGCGGACTTTATCAGGGTCGTCGGCTTCCATAATTTCTTTACGGAAAATAATATTTGCAGCACCTTCAGGCCCCATTACGGCAATTTCGGCATTTGGCCAAGCGAAAACAAAGTCGGCATTAAGATGTCGGCTATTCATGGCAATGTATCCACCGCCGTATGCTTTACGGAAAATCACAGTAATTTTCGGAACGGTAGCTTCTGAATAGGCATAAAGGATTTTCGCACCATGCCTGATAACTCCGGCATGTTCTTGGTCTGCCCCGGGCAAATATCCTGGTAAATCAACCAGAGTGACAACCGGAATATTAAATGCATCACAATACCTGATAAACCGGGCTGCTTTATCCGAAGAATCCACATCGAGGACACCGGCAAGATAGTTTGGTTGATTGCCAACGAAACCGACAGTTTCTCCATCGATACGCCCGAACCCAATGATAATATTTTTAGCCCACATTTCCTGAACTTCGAGGAAGTCAGAATCATCCACCAACGCCTTCAACATATCTTTCATATCATAAGGTTCACGAGGATCGAGCGGTACGATTTTTTCAATATTGTATTTTTTCTTTGGTGGTTTTGCGGGAAAGACTTTAGCTTTTTGCGTATTGTTCCAAGGAATAAAAGTGCAGAGTTTTTTAATTTGCTCAAAGCATTCCGCTTCAGTATTTGCAAAGAAATGAGCGGTTCCAGTTATTTCGGAATGTACGCGAGCACCACCAAGTTCTTCCATGGTAATTTCCTCGCCCAACACGGTTTTAATCACACTTGGTCCGGTAATAAACATTTTGGAAATTTTGTCCACAACGAAAACAAAATCAGTCAGTGCGGGGCTATAAACTGCTCCGCCAGCACAAGGACCTAAAATCACGGAGATTTGAGGGATGACACCACTAGCTTGCGTATTTCTAAAGAAAATCTCACCATATCCGGCAAGGGAATTCACTCCTTCTTGAATACGTGCACCACCAGAATCATTAATTCCAATCAAAGGGACTCTCATTTTGAGTGCATGATCCATGATTTTTGTAATTTTCCGTGCGTGCATTAATCCTAAGGATCCACCGGCAACGGTAAAATCCTGTGCAAAAACACATACTGGGCTACCATACATTGTTCCAGTGCCAATGACAACTCCATCACCGGCAAGGATTTTACGATCCATTCCAAATTCGCGTGCATCGTGCTCTACGAAGAGGTCATACTCGTGAAAGGATTCATTGTCCAGCAGAGAAGTGATTCGTTCCCTAGCTGTTAATTTACCCATAGCGACCTGTTTTTGTATCGCCTGATCTCCGCCCCCTTTTTGGGCGTCAAGTCTCCTTTTTATGAGTTCCGGGGTTTTATCATTTTCTCCCATGGTTTATACTTTTTGATTAGGAAGCTAAATTAAAAAATATAATCTATTTTGAGCAAGTATTGTTGATAAACTATTTTGGAGCGAGGCGCAAAAGGATAATTCCGATGACCCCATATATCATATTTGGTATCCAAACAGCAATGCCCGGAGGGATTGATCCACTAAGAGCAAAAGAGTCAGCAAACTGCATAAACAGGATATAAGTAAAGCTCAACAAGATCCCCAGTCCGATTTGCAATCCAATGCCCCCGCGCACTTTTCTAGAAGAAAGAACCACAGCCAGTAGTGTGAGAATAAATGTAGAAAAGGGATATGCTACACGCCGATATTTTTCTAAAAGCGAGCTTGTAATATCAGAGGTGCCACGAATACGTTGCATTTCAATGTATTCATCCAGCTCATTATGTGCCATTGCCGAAACCAATTCCAATTGTTGCGTAAAATCATCGGGACTGATATTAATAGCGGTATCCAAATTCATTCCGGTTTGAATTTCATGCCCTTTATTTCCAAACCTACGGATTTTATACTCTTCTAATGTCCATTTGTTATCCGTAGTATCCCAAACGATACGATTCGCATTTAATCTTGACACAAGTTTGTCATTTTCAATGCTTTCCATTGTAAAGCTATATCCGGTTTGTCGATTCATGTTATAGCTTTCGAGATAAATATACAAGCCCGGTTCAATTTGTTTATGCACATTGGATTCACTGGATTTATGCGCACCTTTTAAATAAACTGACTGAAAATCCAGACGTCCTTTATTTGCCTCTGGGATAATATAATATCCCAAAACAAAATTAAAACCTGTAATTATTAAAGCCCCAATAAAGAAGGGGAAAAGAATTCTCCTAAAGCTAATCCCGGAGCTTAGCATCGCAATAATTTCAGATGCATAAGCCATTTTAGATGTAAAGAAAATGACAGCAATAAAAACAAAGAGACTACTAAACAGATTGGCAAAATACGGGATGAAATTCAGGTAGTAATCAAACAAGACAACTCTAAGGGATGCATTATTATCAATAAAATCATCAATTTTTTCAGATGCATCAAAAATTACTGCAATCGCAAGTATAAGACCAATTGCGAAAAAGTAGGTGCTTAGAAATTTTTTAATGATATATAAGTCAATCTTCTTCACTTACAATCTGTATTTTAATTTTGGTAAGATAGCATTTTCCCATTGATTGAAATCGCCATCAACAATTTTTTGTCTGGCCTGACGAACAAGTTCAAGATAAAATGCCAGATTATGGATGCTTGCAATTTGCAGTCCAAGATATTCGTTTGAGTGGATTAAATGCCTGAGATAAGCTTTGGAATATTTGTGATCGACATATGATGTGCCGTTGGGATCAATCGGGGAAAAATCGTCTTCCCATTTTTTATTTTTGATATTCATGATTCCTTCGCTTGTAAAAAGCATCCCATTTCGTCCGTTACGCGTTGGCATGACACAATCGAACATGTCTACACCACGAGCTATTGCTTCGATAATATTTTCAGGCGTTCCGACACCCATTAGGTAACGAGGTTTTTCCTTTGGCAGGATATCATTGACAACATCAATCATATCGTACATCATGTGGTGTGGCTCTCCGACAGAAAGTCCGCCGATTGCATATCCTGCAGCATCATACGATGAGATTACTTTGGCAGATTCTTTTCTAAGATCTTCAAAAACTGAGCCCTGTACAATGGGGAAATAGTGCTGATGGAAACCGTATTTCGGTTGCGTATTTTTGTAATGGGCAAATCCTCTGTCAAGCCAACGATGGGTTAGCTGCATCGATTTTTTTGCATAATCATACTCACATGGATACGGTGTGCATTCATCCAAAGCCATCATGATATCAGATCCAATGCTACGCTGAATCTCAACCACATTTTCGGGTGTAAACAAATGTTTTGATCCATCGATATGAGATTTAAACATTGCCCCCTCTTCAGTCAGCTTACGATTGGCAGACAAAGAAAACACTTGATAACCCCCGCTATCGGTAAGAATCGGGCCATCCCATGTATTGAATTTATGTAATCCTCCGGCTTTTTCAATAATATCAATTCCCGGACGTAAATAAAGGTGGTATGTGTTTCCTAGAATAATTTTTGCTTTAATATCCTCTTTAAGGAAAGTAAAATCGACTGCTTTTACGCTACCGACTGTTCCAACTGGCATGAAAATTGGAGTTTGCACGGGGCCGTGTCCTGTTTCTAATACTCCTGCACGTGCATTTGTATGGTGATCTACTTTTTCAAGCTTAAAACTCATGATTCAATCTTTGCGCCAAAAGTAATAAAAAGAAAGGAGTGTTAAGCGGTTTTGCTTATGTAGATTCAACCAGCAAATGCAACTTTCTTATTTACAAATTTAGAAAAATTTTAACGCAGTCAAATTGTCTATGAAAAACGCTGAAAATCTTGATGCGAAAGAATTATTAGAAGTCCCCATAACTTTAGGGCATAATATTATACCTCAAAATCTTTTTTCTTTACTGACTTATTCATTAGACAAAAAAAATGGCCTTGGAAATTTCCAAAGCCATTTTACGAGAGTTATTTCACGATGCTTTATTCTTTAACAAACTGCATGCTTTTACGCATCTCATTTTGCCAAACAGTAATTATGTACAAACCTGATTCAAACTGATCTGTATTAATCATAAAACCATTCTGCACCTGGTTTTCATTCATCAACAAGCGACCATCAACAGCATAAATTTTCAAGCTACTTATACCCTCTCCCTGAATGTAAAGCACATCTTTTACAGGATTTGGATACACACTAAGTGCTTCTTTGTCAAAAGGATTGATATCAGTTGTAATAATATCAATAGTCTGAGTTGTTTGATCGCTGCCACAATCATTAAAAACTGTAAGTGTCACTGTATAAGAACCATCACCGGGAAAGTTAAAGACAGGGTTTTCTTCGTTTGAGGTTGTTGGAAGGAATTGATTGTCACCAAAATTCCACTCTACACTATCCTCATTTATTGACTCATTTGCAAATGCAACTTCGGTTTCACTATTCATGGTATAATCAAATGCTGCTTGAGGAATATCAGCACAATCGGAGATTACAATATTATCAATGGCAACACCTTCATAATCACCAAAACTAAAATTACCGGCATCGAAAACAAAACGCAATTGCACATTTGATTCGCCTGCAAGCATTTCCATATTATTGTGTGCAGTAATCCATTGTTCAGAGTTACCATTCCAACTTGTTCCTGAAATCATATCACTACCGTACCAATTCACAGCAGCTCCACTTGCATTTACAGTATCCCAATTAACACCATTATCCAAACTGTATTCTAAAACCATTCCCGATGTAAAGGTCTGTGTATTGTAAAAAACATCCACATCAATGGTTGGATTGACTAAGCTGCTGAAATTAAAACACGGGCTCACAAGATATGCCATTTCAGAGGCATTATGATATCCTATTGCATTTGTAACCCATGCCATCGTTCCGTCAGAAGCAGCATTTATAATTGCTGCACTGGGCTCTGCCAATTCCATGGAAAAATCCTCGCCACCGGCTGACCACTCTGCATTTCCACTTTCGAAACTTTCAGCATAAGGAAAGTCTGAATAAATATCACCATGATAAATCATTTTTGTCATGGTATCATTCTCGGTTAACTCATCTCCTGCAATAGAAACAGCACAGATTAATTCATATTCACCAATTAATGCGAAATCAGCAGGTGTCGCAAATGGGAACATCACCTCACTACCAGCAATAAGATTGTCAGTATAAACTTCAGTTTCCCAGGTATTTCCACCATCAATTGAGTAAGATAGCTCAAAGCCGGTTTGATCTGCAATACCAAGATTAAGTAAATTGATTTTAATAATCTCACTATTTGTCAGCGTACATGAACTTATCGGAGCAATGATTTCTGATACAGCCAGTTCTACTGCGGGTAATTCATTAATTTCAAACATATCAACTGCATATCCTTCGGCAGAAAGGAAAACACCCTCGTAGGTAAAACGGAATCTGCAACTTGGTTCACCTGCCAATTCGGGCAATTCATACTCCATATTTAACCACGTTTCGCTACTTCCTGCCCAGGTATCATCCACATTTGCCCAAGTTAATCCACCATCAATCGTATAATCAAATCCTGCACTGGCATCAATAAATCCGAGTTCATGCCAAAGCGCAAAGCTCACTTCAACTCCATTGCTAAGAGAAAAATCAAAACATGGGCTTATAGCATAAGAATTTTCGTTTGTCATCGCGTTTCCTTCAGGATTTGTGGATAAAACCTGTGTTCCTTCAGCAGCGGCATTGATTACTAACGAATCGTTTGGAATACCAACAGCCCATGAGGATTCTGCTGAAAACGTCCAAAAATAAGGACCCATTTCAAAATCTTCAACATAGGCCAGTGTTGAAATAACCGGCAAATTCATAACCTCAGTTGCTGCCATATCGTTTGTTGGTGTTTCATCACCTGTTAGCAAAGTATATACCTGAATTTCATGAGTTCCTAATCCGCTAATATCTGCCAAATCAGTAAACGTATATTCGACAGTTATTCCATACAAAATACTGCCTGTATAAGTTTCCACTATTTCTGTGCCACCATCAACGGTAAAGGCTAAATCAAGACTTGTAATTTCATTAACTCCATAATTTTGTATGTTACAAGTGACTTCAATTTCAGTCATACCACAATCAGATTCAATAGCTTGAACAGAAATAATTCCGGCATCATCACCAAGAATTTCTGTAATTTGAATATCGAAATTCACGGTTGTCGGATATGTCTGCAAAATATAATCTTCATCCGAAGAGGAAACAATAATATAATAAGTTGTTCCGGAAGAAAAACTGAGCATATCAATTTCAGGATCTGCTGTTTGATCATCCACAATTGCAACACAATTTGTTAAAGGATCCGTCGGAACACCATCCAATACAAATAATCCGATGGTTGCACCAATCGCCATAGGTGCTTCCGATACAATTTCGGTATTCATTAAGCTAAGATTAACCGTAACATCAGCAGCTGGAGTAAACGAGAAAACATAATCCTCATTTTCCATCGCTGCACTCGAGCAGGCATCATCCGGACCATAATCATCAAGTGTTCCTTCGGTTGTTAATCCGCTTGCACTATATGGCAAGGACATAATTTCATCCGGCGTTGTACAATCATTTTGTGCCATAATTTGTGGTACAAAAAGTCCGGCAATCATTAATAATGATAAAATTCGTTTCATAAATTCAATTTTTGTGGTTTGCGACTTAGTTTGAAGGTAAAAATAATGGTTTAGCACAACAAAAACAAGGCTTTTGTCATAATCACAAGATTTTTTTGATTAAGGGGCCTTCTAATAATTCTTTTCTTTCAATAAACAAATTTAATGAATAAGATGCAAGGCACAAATTTTGTTCCCGTAGGGTTTTCAGCGTTTCTCATATAGTGCTTCAAAAAATTTCATTGTCTATGAAAAACGCTGAAAATCTTGATGCGAAAGAATTATTAGATGTCCCTTAACACAACATATTTTTAAGCAAACTGTTCTTTAATAAAATTGATTCGTATGACAACAACAAAAATTGAATACATAGGAGAATTACGGACACACAATACACATGTCCGTTCCGGAAACACCATTATTACAGATGCACCAACAGACAATTGCGGAAAAGGAGAAGCATTTTCCCCTACGGATTTAATGTCAACCTCACTGGTAAATTGTATTTTAACTATCACGGGAATAAAAGCAAAAGATGAAGGCTTTTCTTTAGCCTGCATTATTCATCGCAAAATTAAGCGTATTTGCATCAATATACTAACATTTTAAAGCCTAAAAACAATTAATAATTTACACCTAATTTTAGGTATGCTTGAAATTCCCTTTGCACACCTTCAAACCATCTAAACCCTTGGAATATAAAAATATGACTGCGGGTTTAGATGATTCAAATCTGCACAAAGGGAATTCCATGAATAATGCAGGTTAGATGATTTGAAGATGTGCAAAGATAATGGCATGAATTTTACGGGTTAATTGAAATCGACAGAAAACGGTTGATTTTCAAAGTTTGGGCGGAAGATGAAGCAGGAAAAGTTGGAGAGGGATTTCACAAACGATTTGTAATCGACAAAGCGAAATTCATGGAAACTATCAGATGATAATTTATGTTCTTTAACATATTTCTGTTGTATGTCTCTAGTTTTCTGACATGATTTTTGAATACAATTCGCTTCAAACAAAATTCAAATCAAAAAATTAGGAAAATTCAATTTGTGTTCACGAAAAAATCCGTTAATAATTTTAACTTTGTGAAAGACAAGCAAACCTATTGTTTAACTAAATAAAAACTTTGTTATGGCAAAGAGAAATGTAATTATCATTGGAGCTGCAGGAAGAGACTTCCACAACTTCAACACTTTTTTTAGAGGTAATGAGGCATATAATGTCGTTGCCTTTACCGCTGCTCAAATTCCTGATATTGATGGAAGAAAATACCCAAAAGAATTGGCAGGAGAACTTTACCCGGAAGGAATTCCGATTTTTGCTGAACCTGATCTCGAAAAACTGATTAAAGAACACAATGCAGAGGATTGTGTGTTCGCATATAGCGATGTCCCTTACAACCGTGTTATGAACATGAGTGCTCGCGTTAATGCTGCAGGAGCAAACTTTATGTTATTAGGTCCGGGAGAAACTATGGTTAAATCCACAAAACCTGTAATCGCAGTAGTTGCAACCCGTACAGGATGCGGCAAATCACAAACCAGTCGTAAAGTCATTGAATATATGATGGATAAAGGACTGAAAGTTGTTGCTGTTCGTCACCCAATGCCTTACGGAGACCTCAACGCACAAAAAGTTCAGCGTTTTGCAGATGTTTCTGACCTTAAAAAACACAAATGTACTGTGGAAGAAATGGAAGAGTACGAACCCCATGTTGTGCGTGGAAACGTGATTTATTCCGGTGTCGATTATGAAGCAATTCTTCGCGAAGCAGAAAAAGATTCTGACGGATGTGATGTTATTCTTTGGGATGGTGGAAACAATGACTTCCCATTCTATAAATCAGACCTCACTATTACCGTTGCAGATCCGCATCGCCCCGGACATGAATTATCTTATTACCCCGGAGAAGTAAATATGCGTATTGCAGATGCTATCGTAATTAACAAAATGGACTCTGCTTCACCTGAGGGCATCCAAACTGTACGTGAAAGCATTGAAAAAGTGAACCCAAATGCAACTGTAATTGATGGCGCATCACCAATTAAAGTAGATGATCCAGCAATTATTAAAGGAAAACGTGTACTTGTTGTTGAAGATGGTCCAACCCTCACACACGGAGAAATGAAAATTGGTGCCGGTACAGTTGCTGCCCAAAAATTCGGTTGTGCTGAATTAGTTGACCCACGTCCATTTGCAGTAGGAAAATTGGCTGAAACTTTCAAAATATATCCGAATATCGGAACTCTGCTTCCAGCAATGGGATATAGCGCACAGCAATTGAAAGACCTCGAAACAACAATCAATACGACTGATTGTGATTCTGTTATCATTGGTACTCCAATCGATTTGAATCGTATTATCGATATCAAAAAGCCAAACACACGTGTATATTATGACCTTCAGGAAATTGGTTTACCAAATCTTGATGGCATTCTAACTGACTTTATCAAAAAGTTTAATCTCAAATAATTACACATAATTATTATACAGAAAAAACGAGTCACTTATTTTGACTCGTTTTTTTTAGCCAAAAACATAAAGGAAAAAGCATTCTTTTTGCATTTTACTTTATATTTACAAAAAAAAAAACATGAAAACATTGAAACTATTTTTGCTGATTGTGTTTTTGATTCCATTATTTAGCCTCGCACAGAGTCTTCCCCAATTAGCACCGGTAAATCCGGAGTTTGCAGCGCATCAGTCAAAACAACAAAGCGCACAGTTTACTTCAGACGGTTATGCTCTGGGAGAAAATCCATCGCCAACCCTAAAATTTTTTGATCCGCATTATACGCCAAGTATTGATGCCACAAAATTAGGAGCAAGTTATGACTTACGAGATGTCAACGGAGGAAATTGGCTGTCACCAGTAAGAGACCAAGGACTTGAAGGAGCTTGCTGGTCATTTGCCACTTACGGTGCTGTTGAATCATACTGGTTAAAAAACGGACTGAGCCAAGAAGACCTTTCTGAGCAAAATATGGTTACTTGCCATGATTTTGATTGGTTACCATCAGATGGAGGAAACTATGAAATTGCCATGGCTTACCTTGCCAGACAATCAGGTCCAATTGACGAAAGTAACGACCCCTACACATTGCCGAGCAATCCGGAATGTGTCTCAGGACTAACGCCTATGGCTTATGTCGATGAAGCCAGATATCTTCCGGGAATTAACGACGCCGGTTATAATGTAGATGTCATTAAACAAACAGTACTTGATCAGGGAGCCATTTATGTGAATATGCGCTACGATGCTGATTACATGAACTATTCAGACGACACATATTATTATGATGGCACGGAAAGTACAAACCACGGGGTACTCCTTGTCGGTTGGGATGATGATAAAGTGGTTACTGGTGACAATGCAACCCCTTCCGCCCCCGGAGCATGGATTATACGCAATTCATGGGGCCCCTCATGGGGTGAATCCGGATATTTTTATATCTCATATGAAGATACAAAAGCACTTACGACCATGGGATATTTCCCAAGCACAACAGCATATAACAATGAATCTAATGTCTATGGATACGATGAATTGGGTTGGTGCGCATCATATGGTTATGATGACGGCGGCGATGATTATGCTCTGATAAAATTTACAGCTGCAGCAAATCAGATTCTGGAATCCATCGGAAGCTTTATTACAACCGGAAATTCAAATGTGGACATTACTGTGTACGAAAATTTCGACGGAACAACCCTCAGCACCCAATTAGGAAGTATCACCAATCAGTTTTGTGAATATCCCGGATATTATAGCTTTGATTTTTCAAGTAATGTTAATCTTAGTTCAGGAAATGATTTTTATGTACTGGTCAGGTATTACAACACCAGTGGGTATCCATTACCTGTTGAATTTGCATATGCAGACTATTCATCATCAGCTACCTTCGAAACCGGAAAATGCTGGATAAGCAGCAATGGCGGCTCCTGGACTGAGTTAGGAGGAAGCAGCGGAAATGATTATGATTTATGCATTAAAGCCTACGCAAGTGACGTAGCCGTTGCAGCTCCTGTCGCTAATTTTACCGGAACGCCTCAAACCGTTGTCATCGGGAGTGAAGTACAGTTTACCGATATAAGTACCGGTGTACCTGACACATGGATCTGGACATTTGAAGGAGCTGATGTAACAAGCAACAACGATCAACACCCAAGCGCAACATGGTCTGCTGTTGGCACTTATGACATTACACTTACCGTAGAAAATGCCATGGGGGAATCAAGTCCCATTACAAAAACAGATTTCATTACGGTTGTAAGTGCTCCACTAACTTGTGAAGGAATGAGTAATATTCATACAGATGATAATATTGTGTATTATACTGCAACCGATGGTTACGTTTCTGGACATAATGGATATGGATTTAGTAAGTTTGCTGAATTGTATGAAAATCCTGCCTTAAATTCACTAACCGAAGTCACTTTGGGAGTTGCAAAAGCGGATGCGCTATCAGGAAATCCAATCATTACAATTAAAGTGTGGAATGAAAATGCCGGTGTTCCGGGAACTGAAATTTATAGCGAAGACAAAAACATTACTGATTTTACAGAAGGCTCATACAGTACCGTGGAGCTATCAATCCCGGTAATCGTTCCTGAAACATTCTTTGTCGGATATGAAATCTATTATGAAACTCCACAGGATACATTTGCCGTTTATATGGCTCAGGACAGAGAAGACCCAAGCCCTTACAGCCCGACAGCTTTCGCCTACTATTCAAACAGTTGGGGTAATTTAGATGATGTCTTTACCGATGGTTTTAACACCGCATTTTTAATTGACGTAGAGCTATGCCCTGCCCCACCGGCAGCTGACTTTTCTGTGGATGAAACTGGAGGCTGTGAATTATTAAGCGTGCAATTTACAGATGAATCACTCTGTAATCCGGATTTTTGGTTGTGGGATTTTGGAGATGGAAACACATCAACCGAACAGCATCCAATCCACGATTATTTATCCCCGGGAGTTTACATCGTCTCGCTAACGGCAACCAACACGCTTGGAGATGATACTTATACAGCAACCGATCTAATTGAAGTCTATGCAAATCCAAGTATAAATCTCGGCGGAGATATTGAATTATGTCCGGGCGAAAATGCTACTTTAGATGCCGGTGCAGGAATGTCTGATTACAATTGGACACCATCGGGCGACACTCAAAATATCAGTGTTTCTGATGAAGGAATTTACGCTGTCACAATTACAGATGCCGACGGATGTACAGCAACGGATCAAGTTGAAGTGAGCCATTTAACGGCACCAACTGTTGATCTCGGAGTAGATATTGAAGCCTGCGATACTGAAGCACCAATTACTTTGGATGCCGGTGCAGGCATGACATCATATGCTTGGACACCATCCGGCAGCAGCCAAACACTCGAAGTTAATTCAAGTGGGAATTACAGCGTGATTGTTGAAAGCGCAAACGGCTGTACTGCAACAGATGAAATTACAGTAAACATTCTTCCTGCACCAAATCCTATTTTTGATGCTGAAACAATTGAAGTTTGTGAAGATGAAGTGCCTGTTGTTTTAAATCCCAACACAAGTGCTGAATATACATATCTTTGGTCAACCGGCGATGACACAGAAACAATCTCGGTAAGCACAAACGATACATACAGCGTTACCGTAAGTTATGGAACATGCAGCGCCGATGATGAAATCAGTGTGGATGTTCAAGCACTGCCAACCGTCTATGATTTGATTGGCGGTGGTGAAATTGAAGTCGGTTCTGATTCTGAAATTTTACTCTCTGATAGCGAAACTGATGTTACTTATTTTCTCTTTCATGATATAGATGGAGAAGTTGCAACAGCGGCAGGAACAGGCGAGCAACTCTCGTTTGGAAACTTTTCAGAACCGGGAACTTATACTACAACAGCGATAAGCGACATGGCAGATTGTAGCATAGATATGAACGGTTCAGTTGATATTATTATCACAGATTTAGATCCTGAAGTTTCTGAACAACTATTTATTTATCCAAACCCTGTAAATCATGTTTTAATAATTGATTCAAAGCTTGATATTGTTAAAATTACACTTTATTCTTCCGATGGAAAACAACTAAGAACATTTGATTCTAACATTCAAAAAATCCCTTTCTCAGAGTATTCAAATGGCATTTATTTCATTGAATTCCAAACAGCTAAAGGAATAATAAAGAAACAAGTTGTAAAAAACAAATAAAGCAAGCGATAAGGATATTTTAAAAATAAAGAGCCGAGGTTTTCAAATCTCGGCTCTTGTTTTTTTGCAATGGTCAGTTATACCGATTAAAAATCAAAAATTCCGGTATCCCCTCTTTTCGGGAGTAAACAATGCCGATGTAGAATCAAAGCTGATACAAGAAATAATACCGATTACACAAATAATATAGTACAATTTTGATTCACAATCGGTATTACCATCTAACTATTTGCGGTGAATTTTTCGGGTTAAATTAGTGAACAACGGTTACCGTGCCGGTTATCGGTTTCATACCATTATACAAATGAATGATGTAAATATATGAAGCTATCGGTACAGAATTTCCTTTTATATCTTTACCATCCCAAGGCTCGACTCCGTGCTTCCCTACATAAACAACTTGTCCCCAACGATTAAACACCTGAACAATTGCATTCGGGAACATTTCAATGTTCTCAATAATCCAGGTATCATTATTATTATCATCATTTGGAGTGAAAGCATTCGGCACTCTCAAACACGCTTCCGGTGTATCCATCAAGGTAATTGGCTTAACTTCATATACGCAATCATTTGCATCCTGAATAGTTATGAAATAATTTCCTTCATACAATCCATCAATAAATTGCAAATTACCCGTCGCATTATCCCACATAAATGTATATGGCTCAACTCCGCCAACAACAGCCATATCAATACTTCCATCATTGTTTCCGATACAACTCGGATTAACTGTGCTGTAATCAACAATAATAGGAGCCGGTTCTGAAATCATAACCAAAGTATCAGCAATACATCCATTATAATCAGAAACAACGAGGGAATAAAATCCGTCCGGTAGATTACTAATTTCAGGCATTTCACTCGTATATTCTGCAAAACTCCATTCATATGAATAAGGAGAAGTACCCCCAACACCAGATGCTGCTATTTGCCCATTATCCATATTATAACATGTAATATCTCTGGATATTAAGTCAATTTCCATCGGACTGTCAGGCTGTGAAACAAAAACACTGTCAACGATTTCACAATTATGACTATCTGTAACAATAACAGTATAATAACCTGCAGTTAAATTATTTAACGTATCCCCATCACCATGATTTGGCCAATAAGCATTATATGGAGCAGTTCCTCCGGAAGCAATCACAATTGCTTGTCCATCATCTCCATTATAACATTGAATTGCTTCTGTCGTAAGATCTAAGTTAATTGGAAAAGGTTCAGTCACTTGATGAGATTGACTTCCAGTACAACCTAACGAATCCGTAACAATAACCGAATAAATACCACTACTTAAATTCTCAATCCGATTGCTACTGCTTCCAGTATTCCAATTATAATCTAAAGGAACAATTCCACCAGGGGCATTTGCACTTAATATGGCATTCGATTCTCCATGACAAGTTATCGCCTGACCTTCATTAATTAATACATTGAGGGATCCATTTACTGGTACGATAATACTTGTCTGCGCATTACAGCCTTCAACATCTGTTACAATAACTGTGTACATACCTTGAGATAATCCTGTGATTGTAGAGCCTGTTCCAGGATGATCCTGCCAATCATAAGTGTATCCACCATTCCCTCCACTTACAGTGACTCCACATGAACCTGCAGCATGACCGCAAATGATTGGAGTAATACTTTCTGTTAAAACAAGTGGATTAGGCTCCATAATATTAACATTGGCAACTACTTCACATTCATTATCATCCGTCACAGTAACTTCATAATCCCCAGCTGTAACATTTGTAATAATTGGTAATGTTACATTATTACTCCATAAATAATCATAAGTACCAACTCCTCCTGATGCTATAACTACAGCCTGACCATCTGCATTCGAATAACAAGTCACTTGCTCAACATCAATAATATTAGCAGTCAATTCATCCGGATCTGTTAATGTGATGGTTTCTGAATTGTTACATCCATTATCAGACACAACAACTGTATAAGTTCCTACACTGAGGTCTGTAACTTCAGAGCCAGTTCCTATAGTACCCCAATCAAAACTGGCAGTCGTTGATCCAAGACTTGATACCTGTATTATCCCAGTAGATTCACCGTGACATAAAGGATTCTGAACAAAATCAACAGATATATCTGGTAAATCATATACCTGAATCATAATATCTGAGACGTCTGTACACTCACCATTTGAAAGCTCATAACTTATTGTATGGCTTCCAAAACCAGCATTTGAAGGTGAGAATTCTCCTGTTAATGAATTAACTATTCCTGTCCCAGACCAAGTTCCTCCGGGATTGGTGGCCGACAAAATTACATTCGCATCATTTTCACACAAATCGCCTTGTGCAGTGATGCTTGCATCCGGCATATCGTCAA
>CAYOUD010000052.1:0-15719 GCA_964407055.1 uncultured Bacteroidales bacterium
CCATGAATAATGCAGGTAAAACCCTTGAAATATAAAAATATGACTGCGGGTTTAGCTAA
Organism: uncultured Bacteroidales bacterium; assembly: GCA_964407055.1. Lineage (GTDB taxonomy): Bacteria > Bacteroidota > Bacteroidia > Bacteroidales > ML635J-15 > JAQIBY01. Next base: position 60 of record CAYOUD010000052.1, read on the forward strand.
TTCAAATCTGCACAAAGGGAATGGCATGAATTTTCCGGTTTAGCGGTTTTGAGTGAATTTACCCATTCCGTATAACGATAAAGTCCGGCAGCAAGTTGAGTCTCTCCACCAAAAACAACCTGTCCGGTAACTACTCCGTAATTTGGGTTTTGTGCTAAAAAATCATATTGAAACTTTAATCGGTCGGGAGGAGAAGCAATGTCATCGGCATCCATACGGGCTATATAAGCTCCGTGCGCATGGTAACTACCAAGGTTTGATGCATAACTCACTCCCTGTTTTGATTCATTGAGCATCCGGAAACGGATATCTTTTCTGGCAAAAGCAGTGGCAATTTCCACACTGTTATCGGTAGAATTATTATTCACCAACAAGCACTCAAAATCTGTAATACTTTGCATTGAGACACTTTCCATTGCCTGCAACAAGCTGTCTTTGGCATTATAAAATGGAAAAATAACACTGATCGTTGGCATAAGACAAAAAAAGCCACTTCCCGTTGGAAAGCAGCTTTTCAGTTTTTTTATTGACTGTACTAGTCTTCCGGGTGAATTGCTTCTACCGGGCAAACATCAACGCAAGCACCACAATCAGTGCAAACGTCTGGATCAATTACATAAATATCTCCTTCGGAAATTGCTTCTACCGGACATTCGTCTAAGCATGTTCCACATGCAGTACAATCATCATTAATTACGTAAGCCATCGTATTATGTTTTTAGTTACTATTCACTACAAACTTAATTTTAGTTTCTTAAATAGAGAAACAAAATTCTGCGAATATTTGTAATTTATATTTAATCTATATTAGGAACGTAAGGTGCTGAAAGCTTGAAGCAAGTTAAAATACATACTCTCCATTTCTAAATAACATTTCCAAAAATTTGTATAAAATAAAGATGTAAATTTCCGCAAACGCTATTTATAAATCATATTCACCTTTATTTTTAAAAAAAACAGTATTTGCACCAATAGTTTGTTGTTTAGAAACTACAGTTTAGCAATCCTTTTTTGAATGATTTTTCCATTTGAATCAGATAATTTCAAATTATATACTCCTGGGGCGTAATCCTGTAAATCGAGAGAAAAATACAGTTTATTGATTGCTTTTTCCAAGCGCATTCTTCCCTGGGCATCATAAAGCGATACAGTATAATTCCGCACATTCCCCAAGCTGATATAAACCATATCTTCGGTTGGATTCGGATAAATGTCGACACGAAAATCCTGATCGGCAATATTTTGAACAAATTGAGTATTGACATCACAAACGACCCACAAATCAGGATCAGCAGCAATATCTACAACCGGTCTGGATTCAGCAATTTCATGAATTGTCGTAGGGTTATCATTTGCCAAACGAACATCCAAACTGTCACCATCAGCAAAATACAGACGATATTCAATCGGAATGGTAAATAAGGTTGTTACATCTGAACTGGTTGTTTGCACAGATTCTAAATACACTATATTATTGGACTGATGCCAATTCACGCTGTATGTTGGGTATCCTTCACCATAATACCACTCATCAAAAAAGGCTTCAAAATCCTGTCCGGTTTCAGTTTCCAACACACTTCTGAAATCTTCGCCCGTTGCAGTCGAATTCGCATAAGTATCTAAGAATGCATGCAATACCTGATAGAACAAATCATCATCATCAACTAAGTATCGAATCATATGCACTAACATTCCACCTTTTTTGTAGGTAAGGTAATAATCAAAAATCCGTCCAACGCTAGTTGCCTCTTCAATCGGCACATACACTGAGCCATCATCGTATATCTTAGCAAGTGCCATTGAGTTTTCAAGATAATCAAGCTGAGCAGACTCACTCCACAACGCTTCATTCGCAATTATTTCTGTGTAAACAGCAAACCCTTCATTAATCCAGATATCCTGCCATGTTGCACAAGTAATATAATTTCCAAACCATGAATGCCCTAGCTCATGGGCAACAAGTGAAAAGCCAAAATCACGAATACTTGTCATTGTCTGATGTTCCATACCACCATTTAATTCAACAATACAATGTCCGTATTTTTCTTCGTAATGCGGATAAACACCAAACGCATCGCAAAAAGCTTCCATAATGGGCACTATTTGATTCATACCCCACTCATTTGCAGCAAAATATCCATCTGCATTGTAAACAAAATTCTGAATTAAAATGGAGTCTTCGATTTGTGTTGGATGTGCATAAATTGAGGCGTCCATATATTCTCCGATTGCGACTGAAATCAAATAATAATCAATGGAATAAGCCGATTTCCATTGATAGGTTTCGGTTCCGTCTCCATTATCAACTACCTCAGTCAACAGCCCATTTGAACCGGCCATAAGATGATCCGGAACAGTCACAAATACCCACGAGGAATCTGCTTTGTCTGTTAAATCTTGTTTCACGGGAAACCAGCCCATGGCATCAAAAGGTTCAGATAATGAATATGTGGTTTTCACATTCCAATCGCTGTTATAACGGTTAAACATCCCGTAAGGCGGGGTTCCGTGATAATCAACCTCAATAGTGAATATTTGTCTGCTTTTGTTTTTTCCTAAAGGAATGCTCACCAAATTATTGTTGTGTGTATATGATGATGTTGTTATTCCGTTCAAACGCACTTCATCAACATTCATATCACCATCAAAATCGAGTTCAATTGCAGATGCTTCAGGATTTGTTACCTCCAGATCAATTTGGGCAGTGCCTTCAACATATTTCGACTGATCATCCATTTCAATATCGAGGAAATAAAATTTCACATCGTAATCATCAGCTGCACGATGTAAGCTAATAAATCGATTATCCTGTTGGGATTTCCATTGATTAATCTCTGGTTCACTCCATTGCGAAAAGGAAGTTAAGCCACTAAATAGTAAAATGACAAATGCAAACTTTTTCATAATCACAAGTTGTTAAATTGACGGACAAAGCGGTCTTTGCCGTGCATTAATTTCAGGGTATAAACTCCGGAAGCAAATCCATCCACATCAATTGAAAACGCAGTTTTTGATTCCTTAACTTCGCCTCGTTTTATTAATTTTCCATCAAGACTGAATATTTCATATGCCAATGGATTTTTATCTCGGTCAACAAACTGAACAAAAAGTTTTCCATTTGAAACGGGATTTGGATACAGTTTTAAATATTCATCCACGGTGATTTCTTCCACATTCACATCTCCAACATTGACACTTTTCGTTTCGGTATATTGACCTTGTTCATTTGTTATAGTAAGGCTGACATCATAAATTCCATCTTGGGCAAATGTATGCTGCGGATGTTGATCAGTGCTTGTATTCCCATCGTCAAAATCCCACTCCCAACTATCCGGATAATTTGTAGAGATATCAGTAAAGGTAAAGGATTTATAATTGGTTTCATCTGCGTCATAAATATAATCGACAAACAAACACTGCCAGATTAGTTTAAACCCATTTTCAGTAACTCCGGGGTCGGTATATTGTTTGATTAGAGCAACTTGTCCATCAGTAATATAAACACCTACAGGAGGATTCGTATTACAGAATTCGCCAATTGCATAACCTGAATATGGTATTTCGCCATCATACAGAACGATTCGGTCATAATCACATTCATCTGCCGACCCAGCTTCAACATCAAACTCAAGAAATTGAAACGCTATTTGATCTGCATTTGCCGGCTTAATTTTAACAAGGCTACTTGTATTATTCGAATACAAACCCTCCGGGCCACCGTTATCATAAATCGTACCTTCACAACAAACTTGTTCGGGGCCAGAACCACCTTCAGGCATATTTAATTCCGAAGTGTTTAGTGGGTCAAAGCTGATATACGCAATTTTTAGCTCACTGGATTCAGGACACAGCGTTGTATATGCTGTCAGTTTCACATCATAAACTCCTGCTTCTGTGTAACTATGTTCAGGCTCAAATATATCAGAACTTTCACCATCGCCAAATTCCCACAGATAAGATAAGGCATTCACACTAAGGTTATAAAACTCTACTTCAGTTGGTTCGCATCCGATACGAACATCGGAGGAAAAATCAACCACAGGGGCTGTCGGATTTAAGCTAATTGTTTGTGTAATAGAATCTTCTCCTAAGGCATTAGACACGACAAGCTTAACATCATAATTCCCTGTCGCATCGTAAGTATTCGTTGGGGAAAAGTCGAATGACTGAGCTCCATCGCCAAATTCCCAACGATAATTATCGGGAGCTCCACTGGAAATACTAGCAAATTGAATGATCCCTTCGCAACCATTAATGATACTATAGGAAAAGTCAGCTACCGGTGGAGCTACGAGTTCAAACAAATCACTTTCCCAAACTCCACGTCCATAAGTTGCAGCACGCAATTTATTGACACCATACTGGATTTCCAATTCATTTACAATTACATTTGGTAATCCCTGACTATATAGAATCCATTCTGACATTCCTGCATTACGATAGAAGACACCAAGTTCGGTTCCCGCATACAATGCATGATTTGTTCCCATCTCATAAACCAGACAATTTGCCGGCACACTGGGCAAACCTTCTGAATAATTTGTCCATGTATTTCCTCCATTATCAGTATAATAGATTTTTTCACCATCACTAAAACCACTAAGACTTACCCACAACATATTGGGATTGGATGGATTTACTGTGATATAAGTAATAGAATTGCCGGGAAGACCGCTGGTTTTATTTGCCCAGGATCCTCCACCATTTTCGGTTTTATAAATGTCATTAAAAGTTGCTGCATAAATAATATCCTGATTAGACGGCGCAACTGCCAATGACTGCAGATTTGTTCCTCCGGTTAAATTATTTGATATCGGACTCCATGAACTTCCTCTGTCGGTTGTTTTGTAAACATCCGAAAAACCGGCATAAAGGATTTGTGGAGTCATTGGGTCAATAACGTATGGGGTTACCCATGCTCCCTCTCCTGCCTCAACGGGCTGAACGTTAGTAAAGTCTTGTCCTCCATTGGTTGAGCGATGAATTGCGCCATAATAATAAGATGCATAAAGAACTTGGTCATTTGTGTAATCAACCAAGCACTCCATACCGTCGCCACCAAGAATTGCACGCCAGTCACCATTATCATAACGCATGGAACCATTATCCTGCGAACCGGTAACAAAGCGATTCGGATTTGTTGCAGAATTTCCGAAACGGTAAATCTGCAAAACTTGCAATCCATCACTTAAATCAGACCAGTTATTTCCAATATCTGTAGATTTATGCAAACCGCCATCATTTCCAGAAAACAAAGCCCCGGTTAATGGGTGATAATCTAATGTATGGTGATCAGCATGTACATAGGCAGCATTGTCTCCGTACCAATGTGAAGAAATATTCCAGGACAAACCGCCATTGTTTGATTTCCATATATTAACACCACCAACAAATACATTATCTGCATCATTTGGATCTGCAGCAATCGCAAGGTCATACCAGCCTTGTCCACCACCATCCGACCCATCGGAAGACCAACCCAACAAGTTGAGTGAAGAGTTATCATGCACTTGTGTCCAACTACCACCGCTATTTGTGGATTTATAGAAACCAAGATATCCAGAGTCAGCTGCATCTGAAGCCACAGCATAAATCCAGTTTTGCTCGTTAGGAGATACAGCCAGCTCTATTCGGTTTGCATCGGAAACTTGATACACACTTGTCCAGTTTACTCCACCATTTTCCGAACGATAAATGCTTGCTCCACCGCTATATTCATAAGTTGATGCATAAAGATAATCGGGATCCCCCGGTTTAAACTCAACATCTTTAAAATGTCCAGATGCACGAACCTCCCAATCCACTCCGCCATTTGATGTGTATAGAATACCAGCATTTGAGGCCGCAACAAGAATGTCAGGATTATTAGGGTTTATTATTAAACGTCGAATGATGATTTGATCCTGAATTGCAAAATCCAGCATTACGTGCTCCCAGGTGTCTCCCATATCAGTTGATTTAAGGATTCCTGCACTGTAGGTATCCCGAGCATCGCCATCTCCGGTAGCAATAAAAAGAGTGTCTGGATTCGTTGGATGCACAGCAATGTCGCTCACTCCAATTGATGCCAAGTGGTCAGTTGTTGTTTCCCAACTTAATCCACCATCGGTTGTTTTCCAGAATCCACCACTAGGCGCACCAACAAACATAATATCTGAATCTGTAGGGTGAAAACTAATACAGTTTATTCGCCCGCTTCCACGACGCCAGGTTGGTGAGTTAATATCAACCGGCGTATCATCCGGACCCATGTGTGTCCAGCTTGCAATTTCTCCACGTTGATTTAGTTCGGATTGCTTTTGTACTTTTTCCCACTCAGACAATAAAATGTGATGCGGGAAATATCCATCTTTATCAACACGGGGCTCCATGAAGTTTTCCCAACGTTTAAATTGCTTGAATCCCTTCCCCTTCTCATAATCACGTTTTGCCCAATAGGCATTAAAGGCATCCTGAATTTCATAAAATGAGGGTTCTCCATCTTTCAAGTCAAATTCAGTCATCCAGGGTTGAGCCGAAACACTCCCAGCCATTAAAATCATGGCGAAGCTGAGGAACACTAATGTTTTTACTTTTCTCATGTTTTCTTATGTTAATACACACATATAACCAAAATAAGGACAAATTAATTTACAGTCGCAATAATAATACAAAGCTTAATAAGTCATAACAATGACAACTCACATAATCCTCATTACTGTAAATAAAGACAAAAATATCATAATAAAGGATGCATTTTCACATGAATTTTATCATAAACCAGAAATTTTCGTAAATTCGAAAAAAATAATTAACATGAATAAGATTCAAAAATATTTAATTGGTGGTTTAAGTTTACTTGCCGTATTTCTGTTTTTCTATTTTTTCGGAAACATTGTAACTTATATTTTAATTGCTGCAGTTGTTTCCATGATTGGGCGACCTATCATTAGATTATTAACACTCCCTCACATTAAAAAAAAACATTTACCCCGCTGGGCTGCATCCTTAATTACAATGGCTTTTTTTGTGTTTCTAATAGTTGGATTTTTACGCCTGATTATTCCTTTAGTCGGACAACAGATTTCAGAATTTTCTACCATTGAATCAGATTCTATTTCTGAAAACCTTGCAGATCCGTACAAAGATATCGATGGCTTTATACACTCGCTTTCTATCCCCGAAATGGAAGACTTTTCCTCTAAAGATTTTATCAGTGAAAAAATTGTGGAAATTGTACGTTTCAATCGGGTTTCAGAACTTATTAATGACGTTGGCGGTACATTGGGAAGCATTCTTATCGGGATATTTGCCGTATTATTCATCAGTTTCTTTTTTATGAAAGACAGCAATTTATTTGATCGAGGTGTGATGATGTTAATTCCCATAACTTATGAAGTTAAGGCGAAAAGCGCATTGAAAAAAATAAAAAATCTTATCTCCCGATATTTCATAGGTTTGGTTATTCAGGTAATGGGTATAACCATACTGGTTACTACCGGGCTAACCATTTCCGGCACTGTTTTTTCATTGGCAATTTTAATTGGTATTATTGCAGGATTCTTAAACCTCATTCCTTATATCGGGCCCTGGATTGGTGCTGCATTAGGAATTATTCTTATTATTGCAGGAAATCTTGGGATGGATTTTAACACTGAAATGCTTCCGCTGCTCATTTTTGTTTTACTCACTTTTGGCATCACGCAAATGGTGGATGTATTTGTGTTTCAACCTTTAATTTTTTCAAATTCTGTACGTGCACATCCGCTTGAAATATTTTTAGTTATTCTGATAGGCGCAAGCATTGCAGGCATTCTGGGGATGCTTCTCGCTATTCCTGCCTACACTGTTTTACGTGTTATCGCTAAGGAATTTTTCTCGCAATTTAAATTTGTGCGCTCATTGACAAAAAACATGGATAGGAAATAGTTATGCAGATTTATAAATTTGGTGGAGCCTCCGTAAAAAATGCTGAGTCCGTAAAGAATTTAGGCAAAATATTGGCAACTACGAAGTCGCCGGTAATCGTTGTAATTTCTGCGATGGGTAAAACTACCAATGCGCTGGAAAAACTTGTGGATGCATATTTTACAAAAACCACCGGTAAAGCTTATGAAATTGCGACACAGATTAAAACAGTGCATTTTCGGATATTTAATGATTTATTAAACGCCAAGTCAAAAGAAATACGGGAAGAACTTTACTCCATCTTTGAAAGTCTTGATAAAAAACTTGATAAAGCCCCATCACTAAATTACGATTACGAATACGACCAAATTGTTCCGTTTGGAGAACTGTTGTCAACAAAAATTGTGTACCTATATCTTAAGGAAATCGGCATTCCATGTTCCTGGCTTGATATTCGGCAAGTATTGCGTACCAACGACCAGTATCGTTCTGCAGTAATTGATTGGGAAACCAGCAGTCAGCAATTTCAGAAAAAGCTTTCCACAATTAATCAGCATATTATCACACAGGGCTTTATTGCAAGCACTCGGGAGGGAATCAGCACAACGCTTGGAAGAGAGGGTTCCGATTATACCGCTTCTGTGCTTGCAAATTTATCACAAGCCGAAGAGGTTATCATCTGGAAAGATGTGCCCGGCTTTATGAATGCTGATCCCAAAAAATTCCCGGATGCACACAAGCTAGAAAAAATTTCATATCAGGAAGCTGTTGAACTTGCTTTTTATGGTGCGAAAGTCATTCATCCGAAAACAATTCAGCCACTGCAAAACAAATTAATACCACTCAAAGTTAAATCATTTTTAAATCCTTCATCAGATGGTACTGTTATTGCAGAAATCCATGAGGACATTGTTTTTTTACCTGTTTATATTTTAAAAGAAAATCAAATTCTGATATCTATTTCATTGCGCGATTTTTCTTTCGTAAATGAAAGGCAAATCAGTGATATTTACGGTATTTTTGACAAACACAGAGCTCATGTAAGCTTAAGCCAGAACTCTGCCATCAGCTATTCAGCCTGTGTTGAATGTGAAACAAGGCGACTTCCTGAATTAATTAATGATTTACGGGAACGCTACAAAGTGCTTTATAACGAAGGCGTGCAATTAATTACGATACGACATTATACAGAATCTTGTATTGATAAAATACTGAAAGGAAAAGAGATATTGCTTGAACAACGCTCACGTCGGACAGCCCGTTTTGTTGTCAGGGAAGACAAGCTTTCAAGCGATTAATCGTCTTTTTGACTTAATTTATCGCCATAAGCTAAATCACCTGCATCCCCAAGCCCAGGAACAATGTATGATTTCACTGTCAGTTCAACATCAACTGCTGCTGACCAGATTGTACAGCGCTCTGCAGGCATAATTTTGTGCATATTTTCAATTCCTTCCTGTGAGGAAATAATCGCTGCTAGATGTATGTGCGATGGTTTTCCAAATTTCGTCAAGGCTTTGTAAGCCAACTCAAAACTTCCACCTGTAGCCAGCATAGGGTCAATAATTATCACTTCTCTGTTTGTCAAATCAGGAGAAGTTACATAATCGATTTTTATTTCAAAGGAATTATCATCGTGATATTTGCGAAATCCGGCAACAAAGGCATTATCAGCGCGGTCAAAATAGTTTAAAAACCCCTGATGAAACGGAATCCCTGCTCTTAAGATAGTTGCTAGCACCGGTTGTTTATCTAAAACGGGGACGTCTGCAATTCCCAGTGGAGTTTTAATGCTCTCGTTTCGAAATACCATTTCACGTGAAATCTCATATGCCATAATTTCACCGACACGTTCCATGTTTTTACGAAAACGCATTCGATCTGTTTGAAATTTCTCGCTTCGAATTTCTGACAAAAACTCATCAAGTAAACTTCCTCGATTCCCTAAAATAACGGTTTTTAACATAGCTTAAATTCTTTCTTAACTCACTTTTAAAAAGCAAGTTACTTGCTAAACGTAAAGATACGGTAATCTAAGGCTTGTATGCAAATTTATTTAATGCTTTACAGCAGTCTTTGAAATTATCGATCAGGTAAATATGTAATCCCCGTCGCCATCGCTAACAATGGGTTTTTCAGGATTTATCTCCCAAGACGCATAAATATTTTGTTGAGCAGGTTTCTGATAAATAAATGGATGTTTTTCCTGATTAACAGCCGCTGCTAAACCCGCATCAAAGCATCGAAATTGTTGAATTTTATATTTCCTTGCAAAATCAATAATATATCTTGCGAGGCAACTTAATTCTGCATTATCAGCCTGATAATAAGGTGTTTTAAGCATCCCATCACGAAAGTGCAAAATTGCCCATCCGGATTTTTCTCCTTTTGGATTTTTAATCCATAAAAACCGATAAAACATATGCTCTGCACGATGTGAAAAGAAATAACTTTGCGTAGTTCCGGATTGCGTTACCCAGGGGTAGTCAAGTATCCATTCCAACGCTTTATCAATCCGACAAAAACCAGAGGTTTTGCGTTGATTAAATGCTAGCAAAAAGAAACCATCAGGTTTTTTCCTGGCTTCAACTTCGTAACTTGTCGTTTTCGATTTTGATTGTGTTTTTATTTTCAAATTGGCATAAATGGCAATCAATGTATCAATTATGGGCAGGAACCATTTTATTGGCTTTGCAACGCGATTTTTTAACAAAATCCGAGTTTTTGCAAATAAATAAAACCGTTTCCCTTCGCGAGATGAAATTCCGTAAAACAAACCACTTTTCTGATATAAGGCATGAGATTCGGGGGCATAATTTGTGTACATTAATTTACCATGCCAATCGCTTTGGACTTCGGTTAAAAGGCTTGTAGAGTGGCCTTGTCCACGATGCGTAGGATGAACCCAATTTCCACTCAGCCAAGCAAAATGCGTTTTTGGATTGTCACCATAATTATCAGGTAATAAACTCCGGTATGCAATTAATTGATTTTCTGCACATAGAACGTACAAAACATAATCATCAGGCAGGGAATTCGGATTTTTTAAATAAGATTTAATCCGCTCCTGAGAAACCGGTTTTTCATCTAATTTTAGATATGCTTCTGATTCACTGTATTGCAGCAACTCCGCATGTTTAATTTTATAGAATTCCGGTTTCATTGCGATTTAAGTTTTTGTTTCAACCAAGCTGCAAAAAGCTCCGATTTCAGGATTTTCTGTGTCGGATATACGCGGGTATGTTCCATTGGAATTCTCTGATAATGAGACAATTCCTTCATTTTTCCATGTCCGGAAGTTCCAAAGCTGATTGTTAAATCTGCCGTCTTGTAAATTTGCTTTATCTCAGACTGACTCAGTCCATCATCAGAAAACGGGAATGCAAAACTGCGGATTTTTGTTTGTATGTTTTCAGAAACCCAATCGACAGACTGTTTCACTTCTTGATTTTTTTCATCCGCAGAAATGCAAGCAAAATTAGCATGAGTCATGCTGTGAGCACCAATATGGAATCCTGAATTATGAAGCGACTTTACCTCATCGCAGTTCATATAAATCCGCTGTTTTTCCATTATCTCTTTTCGGTTCACTCCGTAGTTTTCCCAGATTGCGCCCGGATTTTCAGAATTATCACTGTCAAGTATTTCATTTTGTTTTGATTTTGACAAATTTTGAGATTCCAACAAATGATACAGCAGAGCAGAGCGTTCGTATCTGAAGAAATACTGAGCATCTCCGACAAATGGTGGGTTAATAAAAAATGCAGCCGGAATTCCCCTCGATTTCAAAATCGGGGCAACAATATCATGCATTTGCACTAATCCATCATCAAAACTTAAACACATGTAATTTTTATTCGGATTTAAGTTTTCTTGGCTCAATACGTCTTCGACAGAAATTGGAACAAAATGTTGTAAAAGCACTTCAAGTGAGGTCTTGAACTCATTACTAGTTTGGACTTTATATAAACATGAAATATGCGGCAATTCGGCATCACTGACTACATGCCAAAACGGAAACACAATTCGTGAGTTAATCCGCTTCAAATATGCCTCAATGGACATCGGCGCAGAAAACGGATACAGATATTTTATCTTGTTTTCATGCGTCATGATTTGCGAATTTTTTGCAAAAACCTCATGGGTTTACTTACAATCAAAGGATAGGATTCATTTTTCGCAGCAAATCCGTGATAGAATCGCTGTACTCCTAGGTTTGTTGAGCCCTCAAAATCAATCATATACTGAGAGTCGCTGATTTGCTTTAACATCTCATCAACCAAACCGAAAGCTGCAGAAGCCTTTTTCCCGATTTCATTATTTGCGGCTTGTAAATACACTTTTCGATTAAAGTCATCTAGCCAGCACACAGCAGAAATTAGTTGATTATCAAGAAAAGCACCACGTATCTGCAATACTCCTTTTTGATTTGCAATATCAAGCAGAGCTTTAAGGCGTTTCCATGAGGAATCTGAAAGTTTAGTTCCACTGACTTTCTTGAACTCAATATAATCTTCTGAGCTGATTTTTTGATACGCCAAATTTTGTTTCCCCGCCTTTTTTATGTTCCTGCGATGATTGCTGCTCATTATTTTGAACAGCTTTTGATAATCTACATGCGGGTGTAAAATATAATTGGGTTTATAAGTAATACCAGGCAAGCTGAGATAACGTGCAGATTCAGCATTCAGACTCAATAAATAAAATCTACCCGGAACTGCATTGATAAACTCCTCAATTAGTCCTTTTGGCAATCTTCCTTTCCAAAACGGGCCAAGTTGCTGACAGAACAAGGGTTGAGAGTAAATTTTCACCGCAAACTTTCTCTGATATGGTAAAGGCATCACAGCCTGATAATCGTTAAACACCAGAGCATCCCATTGTTTATCGGTCACTGAATCCAGATACCACGACAAAGCATACACACGAGAATTTTCAGCATTTTCGATGCAATGATTCCACTGTTTTTCGCAAATATTATGTCGTTGTATCTGGTGTATTTTCATCAGCACAATTAATTAGTATCCAGTAAGCCTTCATCAGCGAAGCTAAAGTAGTCATTATTAACGATTATCAGATGGTCTAAAAGCACAATATCAAAAAGCTTAGCGGCTTCTTTTATTTTATTGGTTACCTGAATGTCTGCATTGCTGGGTTTTAAATTTCCTGACGGATGATTGTGCGATAAAATAATACCATGAGCCAGCTTTTCGAGTGCAATTTTAATGATGATTTTTACATCCATAATTGTTGCTGCCGTTCCTCCCTGACTAAGTCGTAAACGATCAATGACATGATTTGCTCTATCCATAAAAAGAATCCAAAACTCCTCACTGTGTCGATCTTCCAACATAGGTGCCAAGATTTCGTATGCATCCCGGCTTGAGCTGATTCTTTTCGGCTTTTCGGATTTCTCGGCCTTTCGTCTTCTTCCAAGTTCTAAAGCAGCAAGAAGCGTTACTGCTTTGGCGTTCCCTACTCCCTGAAATTGTTTCAATTCATCAGCAGTACAGCGACCTAAAAAACTAAGTTTATTGTTGTACCTTTTCAGAATGTGGCGGCCCAACTCAACAGCAGACATTTTCGCATTTCCTGACGCAAGCAAAATTGCGATTAATTCAGAATCCGATAAAGATTCGGCGCCTTTTTCAAGCAGCTTTTCCCGCGGGCGATCTTGCTCAGCCCAGGTTTTTATGGATTTGCTCATCGTTTTTTTTAATCGTTAAATATTGTCCATCTATAATATCCGATTTCTTTATGCACACACACTAAATAGGCTTTGTAAGAAACCGCCAAATACTGAAAACTCTGTAGTTTTCTTGCAAGCACTAAATATAACAAAAAACGGGAACTTGAAAAAAGTATCCCGTTAAGTATTGCAAACAAAAAAAACATTCACGATATTGTGAATGCTGTGTATATCATTAAAATATAAAAATTTACAAATTCGCTACGTGGCGTGTAATCTGAGATTTCAGACGAGAAGCTTTATTGTCATGAATAACGCTGCGTTTTGCTAATTTATCGAGCATAGCAGCTACTTTCGGCAACATTTCTTCCGCTTCTTTTTTGTCAGTAATCGTTTTAATCTTTCTTACAGCACTACGAGTACTTCTTGCATAAAATTTATTATGAAGTCTTTTTGCTTCGTCACGTCTGATACGCTTCAGTGATGATTTATGATTCGCCATTTCTTTAAACTTTTAATATCAACTATTTTTCGGACTGCAAATATAGAATTATTTTTTTGACATCCCAATATTTTTAAGGGAAAATATTTTATTTGTTATAAACCCGTCTTAAATCAAGTATATCAACAACAATCCATTACTTCAAAACCCACTTTGCTAATTTGAGTTTTTGTTTGGTAAACGGCGGATACCGTAATGCAGGGTCAACAAAATTTGATTTTTTCATAACGGATTTCAAGTGCGAGAAAGTTTCAAACCCTGCTTTCCCATGATATGCGCCCATGCCACTATTACCAACACCTCCAAATGGCAATCGCGGGTTTGTTATGTGCATAATTGCATCGTTAATGCAAACTCCGCCACTGCTAATTCCACGGAGAAAGCGAGATTCCAAATTCTTGCTTTTTGCAAACAGATAAAGTGCCAAGGGTTTTGGTCGATTTAATATATTCTCGATTGCCTTTTCAGAAGATTTTACAGAGATTATCGGTAAAATTGGTCCAAAAATTTCTTCCTGCATGAGCGGGTGGTTTTCCGGACAATCAATTACAAGATGCGGATTAAGTTTTTGGGTTTCGCCTCCGGATACACCAACACATACGGCATTTGTGTCTGCGAGCAAGTTCAACAAGCGCTGGTTTTTTTCCTGGTTAATAATTTTCGGGTAATCCGGATGTTCTTTGGGATTTTCACCCCAAAATGCTTTAATTTTCTTCTGAATTTCCTCAACAAATGCATTTGCAACCGTTTCATGTACATACACATGATCAGGTGCAATACATGTTTGTCCGCTATTCAATAATTTTCCGTATGCTATGCGTTTTGCTGCAAGCGGAATATTAGCTGTTTTGTCAACATAAACAGGAGATTTTCCACCTAATTCAAGACAAACAGGTGTCATGTGATTAGCAGCAGCCTGCATGACAATTTTCCCGATGCGAGGACTTCCTGTGAAGAAAATAAAATCCCACTGCATGGCAAGCAAATTTTGTGAAACCTCCGGGCCACCGTTAAATATGCAGATGGTATGCTCCGGAAAATATTGCTTAAACAATTTCTCCAAAAGTTTTGACGTATGTTCGGAGAACTCAGAGGGCTTCATAAAGACAAGATTTCCGGCTGCTAGTGCTGCTGCTAGTGGTGCAATGCTGAGGTTCAGCGGATAATTCCACGGAGAAATAATCAAAACCTGACCATATGGCTCAGGCATAATTTTAGATTTTGACCAGAAATTAATAATTTGATTTGTTCGTATCTTTCGTGGAGAAGCCCACGCCTTTAAATGCTTTTTCATGGTGGAAATTTCATCCAAAACGAAACCAATTTCAGTTGCATATGACTCAAATGCCGATTTGCCTAAATCCTGAAATAAAGCGTCGGTAATTTCTACTTGATTTTCGGATATGCAGGCATACAATCTTTCCAATTGTTTCTTGCGTTCGGAGATTGTCTGATATTTTCCTTGAGTGAGTAAGGTTCGTTGCGCGTTGTATTGTGTTTCCATAAACTTGTATTTTTAACGAAGTTACTAACCTGCATTATTCATCGCAAAATTAAGCGTATTTGCATATGTCAATATACT
>CAYOUD010000053.1:0-15437 GCA_964407055.1 uncultured Bacteroidales bacterium
TAGCAAAATATTTTTATTGATGAAGTGTCAGTCATGTTGTCCTTAGCATTGGCTACAACTACTTGCTAAACGCAACTGTATTGCGTTTATTTCCATTATATCTACTCCCTTCGCTTTTTGTAAGGTGTTGATATAGTGATGTATAAAAATTTGATTGCATTTTGTTATTCGTTTAATTAGTTAAGCTAATGTAAACTTAATGAAAATTTATGAATACAACAAATCGCCGGGGCTTTTCATCTTTTTCAGGGCATTATTGCTCACATGCGTGTAAAAATTAGTTGTTTTACTGTGTTTATGCCCCACCTTTCCACTTAACCCGAAAAATTCACCGCAAATAGTTATACCGATTGTGCATCAAAATTGCCGATACAATTCATTTTATTTCCCGATTTTCTTCCAGATAAGGTTCGAATTCTGCCAGTAAGCTAGGGGCTTTCGCTATCATTGAAGGCGATATAACTTCCATGACATAATGCTCCACATATTCTTTTTGCTCAAAGATTGTATTAAAAAATTCCCAAGAAGGATTTTCCGTCCGGATTTTCGCGCAAATAAACGGTGTCACCGGGATTTATCATTGCATCTTTGTCAAGATTATTGCGCTTGCGGAGTTTATCAAGTTTCACACCATAATCCTGAGCAATTGCCCATAAACTTTCTCCGGCTTTGACAACATGCGTTTCATAACCTTTGTCCGCTTTGCTACGTTTGGGTTTCAGATAAACAATTTGTCCGGCAATAATGCTATCGGTTTGTTTATCCATGTCGTTGTATTTGTAAATCTGCCAAGGCATCATATCAAATTCCTGCGCTATCGATGTCACATTGTCTCCACCACGTGCCAAGATCAAAGGCCGTCCATTATTGGTAAGCATTTCACGGTTAAAGGGATCAATAACCCAATTATCTGAAAAGCCTGGGGTTACATGTTGCCTCAATGCATCAGCAATTAACAAATCGGTATCAGTATCTTGCGAGCTATCAAAAAGGTATAATTCATAACGTTCAATCAAACCAATTAAGATATCAGCATACTGCGGGTTAGTTGCGTAACCGGCCTTCTTCAATCCTTTTGCCCAACCTTTATAATCTGTTGTTTCCAAATCAAATAAAGTGGCATATCTGGAATGTTTCACCAAAAAAGCAGAATGGTCTTTAAAGGATTCGTATGCGGATTTATATTTACGAAAACATTCCTGGGATGCATCATCATCGTGATAAGTTTTTTCACCGTTCCAATCGGAATGGCATTTTATTCCGAAATGATTATTGGCCTCTTTTGCTAATCGTGAATTTCCGGAACCGGACTCAAGAATTCCTTGTCCGAGGGTAATGCTTGCCGGGACTCCGCTACGTTGCATTTCCTCCACTGCCCAATCATCGTAAGTTTTAATATAATGCTCAGTTGTAAAGGATTCTTGTGCGTAAATTACTGTGGCAGAAAAGCTAAGAATTAATAAAGTGACAATATTTTTCATACTTGTGACATTTTACCCAAAAGTACTGAGTAATTGAATTTATTGGCATTGAAAACGGCATGAGTTATCAACAAACAAGGGTTGATTATATCTCAAGATATTGATTGTGATAATCAATGAGTCGTGGCAACGGATCTTTAACAATTTCAACAAGTTGCACTTCGTGAGCATCAGCCGATGCCATGAGGATTTCCTGAAAATGATAAGCCACAGAACCGAGACAACGGAGTTTGTAATTATTATGATTTTGATATTTCAGAATTTGTTTCCTAAAAAATGCATCAAAAGATGACCTGACAAGGGATTCAAGTGCAGAATTATCAAGATTTTCTCTAATAAAATGGGTAAACTCTCCCATAAAGCGATTGGGATAATCGCCGGAATACACTTGCGCAAGAATTTCATGCAAATCTTGCTGATGATATTTATAGAATTTTTTAGCTAAAGGCACGGGTAATTCATTCTCAAGATAAGCTTTCAATAATAATTTTCCGATATACGCTCCACTACCTTCATCGCCCAAAATATATCCTAAGGAAGGAATTTGCTCACTGACTTTTTCGCCGTCATAAAGCGCAGTACTTGATCCGGTGCCAAGTATTGCAATTAAACCATGTCCTTTCCCCCACAAGGCACGAGCCGCAGCCAGTAAATCGTGATGAACATGGATAATTGTTGCGGGGAAATATCGCTCCAATCCGGCAAATATTTTATCTTTTTGCGGCTGAGCAGAACATCCTGCGCCATAAAAAAAGATTTCTCGCACACGCAAAGCTTTCAATCGTTTGGGAAACTTACTTTTTATTTCTTTATACACCGTCCCGGTTCGAACAATAAATGGATTCAGCCCAATGGTTTCAAAGCTTTCTGATTTTCCGTCGGGATGGAGTACATACCAATTCGTTTTCGTTGACCCACTATCTGCAATAATTCTCATCGTTTATGATTTATTTCCCATAATATTTGCGATTGATAACAAAACTCCTAACGCAATGCCAAGCAGCGCTGCAAATAATACCTGCCATTCTGCAGGAAGCAAAAAAGTAATGGTGTGCATTGGAATCCAAAAAAATGGAATGGTTTTTTTAAACACAAAATGATATTGTACTGACCAATTGAGTTTTGCCATAATATCTCCCATTTTCAACCGACTAAATAACCCGCCAATCGAACCTCCGGTATCAATAATGTGAGTATCAGTAATTTTGTGAAACGTCATGAAAATAGGTGCAAAAATCAAATTCATGAAGGCTGAAATGCAGAATGCAATGAGCAATTTTTCGGGTGAGAATCCGGCTGCATAAGTGACTGCAACATCTTCCATTCCGACATAAGATAAGAATGCAATGGTTCCGGTAGTAAAAATGATAAACGCAATTTTTATCACCACCCCGATAAATCCCCAAACTATGGCACGGGGAAGCAAGCCAAAGCCTTTTTCATTATACACTCCTTTTTTAATTCTCAACCCAAGTGCTTCACCAAAAGTTGCTAAAATTGCAAATTTGATAAAACTCATAATTAAACCATGATTTTTATTAAACTCAGTATAAAAATCATAGACAGCATCAAAAAGAAAAAATGGCAAGAAAAAGAGAATTACAGCAATAATTACAATAACATCAGCACGTTTCATGAGTAGCGTTTTAATTATACAATTCAATTAAGTCCTTCAACTTCACCACAATTCTGTCCCAAGAAAGGGCAAAGAGAATAATTGCTATTACAAGCATAACAATCATTGCGATCTCATTATTGGTGAGTTTTCGGATTTTCATATTCACAAAGATATAATAATCGTTTGCAAAATTTCCGATATGTAAGCATGAGTTTATAAAAAAGTTGCTGTTAACCCGTAAAATTCATGCCATTCCCTTTGTGAAGATTTGAGTTAATAGAAAAATGGGCTGCAGTAAGTTAAAATATTAATCAACAGCACCTTATGTTAGCATCTAACTATTTGCGGTGAATTTTTCGGGATAACCTTGTTCAATCTGTGCAAATGCAAAAACAAGATGATTCCGTTGTTGGCAACAAAGCTTGTTATTTCATTAAAGCGTAACGTTTATAACTAATCTGCATATAAATAATGGCAAATAAAAGACATGCACATGCAATCATAAACGTCGGGAAATAACCGAGACTTCGATACAAGGCCAATCCAACAAAAGGGGCGAATAATCCACGAAAACCGACCAAGGACAAATGCACCGCCTGATAATCACCGGCATCATCGGATTTTTTAACAAAATACGCAGAGCCAATAGAAAACTGTAAATTCATGGCAGATTGAAACAATCCGAAGAAAACAAATCCAATAAGTACCATAAGCACAATATTCAATTCGTTCCACGCAAAACTCGTCTCCACAAACTCACTCAATCCGACAAACAGAATATACAAGAACATAAAACTGTAAGAAATTTGTGCGAATTTACGGGGATCAAGTTTTCCCAGAACAATTCCAAAAAAAGGCATGGTTAGCAACAACACAAGATTTCCGGAATTTTTATAAAATGCCACTGATGTGTAAGAAAGATGCAGTACATTTTCGAGATACAATGTTACCACAGTCACAGTGAACATGAAAGCAAATCCGTAAAGCATAAATCCGATTTCAAAATCGCGATACGGTTTATTTTTCACCAAAATATCTCCCATTCGACGGATTGAATCACCAATTGCAACAAAAAACGGATGCGGAAACACTTTCTCAACCGGAGTATAAGGTATTGTTGACAAAAAATAGACTGCCAGTATGCCGGAGACCCCCATTAGCGGCCATGTAATTCGAAAGGCATAATAATTGGTATCCAGCAAAATTCCAAGACCAAAACTCACTAATAAAACAACGAGTTTATTGGCTGTTGTTGCCCAGGAATACAACTTTGCCATGTACTCATCTCTATAATTATTTTTCAACAACTGATTGATTGTCGGATGGATAACAATCACACCCAAATAATAAATAAGAAAAATACCCAAAAACAAATACTGATACAGTTCCGTATTCAGATAAGCAAAAGCATCTTTAGGGAAAAAGAAAAACAGCAAAAGCGGGAGCCTTGTTATCACTCCAACCCATCGTAACATGATGCGTTTTCGCGTAGTACGGCGAATGAATTCATTGAAAAAAACCAGCAGAATATAAACGGCAATACTTATCACAAACAAGCTTGCAAGCTTAATATCACTGCCATGCATTGATTTGAGAAAAATAAACTCATTGAGTAAAATTCCTCCCATCACAACGCCTTCAAACACAGAATACAGCAAGTGTAGCCAAAAGCTTTTCTTTTCTTCTTGTCTAAGTCCTGACCAAAAGCTCATCAATAACTATTTTTTTATATGCTGCAAATAAACGAAGAAATTTTGGGAAAGGGTTGGTTGGATTTAATAAAAAAAGGTCAGACAAGCGCCTGACCTAGTATATTATCGTT
The DNA here is from genome assembly GCA_964407055.1 of uncultured Bacteroidales bacterium. GTDB lineage: Bacteria > Bacteroidota > Bacteroidia > Bacteroidales > ML635J-15 > JAQIBY01. The sequence goes on from CAYOUD010000053.1 coordinate 4,922, forward strand.
GCATAATAAACAGTTTATTCAAAGAAATCTTTCATTTTTCTGAAAAATCCTTCGTCGTGGGCTCCTTCTTTTCCTTGTTTTTGGGGTTTAAGAGATTCTGCTACCTGCAATTTTTCCATAAGTTTTTGGTCTTCTTTTGGCAAGCTTTTCGGAATGAAAATACTGACTTTAACCAGAAGGTCTCCTTTACCGTAACCGTTGATATCAGGCACTCCTTTATTTCTAAGGCGCAGTATTTTCCCGCTTTGCGTGCCGGAGTCAATTTTCACTTTGACTTTTCCGTCCAAAGTTGGAATGGTAGCGGTTGCACCAAGCACTGCATCGGGAATACTAACAAAAAGATTATACAGCAAGTCATTTCCGTCACGGATAAGGTCAGGATGTTCAACCTCCTCAATGACAACGAGTAAATCACCGTTAACACCACTTCTTCGGGCAGCATTTCCTTTTCCGGAAACGGATAATTGAATGCCTTCAGACATTCCTGCAGGAATGTTCACTTCAACCACTTCTTCGCCGCGAACAAGTCCTTCTCCATTACAAGCCGGACAACGGTCCTGAATGGTTTTTCCGCTACCGCTACATGTTCGGCAAGTTGTGCGCGATTGCATTTGTCCTAAAATGGTATTTGTAACTTGTGTTTCAACACCGGAGCCATGGCAAGTAGTGCAAGTGCGAGATGAATTTCCGTTTTTCTCACCTGTACCGTGACATGCATCGCATGACAGATATTTTTTAATTTTTAATTTCTTGGTTGTGCCATTAGCGATTTCATCCATTGTCAATTTTACTTTGACACGTATATTAGAACCTTTATTGACACGTTGACGGGAACCACCTCCGAAACCACCGCCAAAGCCGCCGCCGAAGCCGGCATCGCCGAAAATATCACCGAATCGGGAGAAAATATCTTCAAAACTCATACCGCCGCCACTGAAGCCGCCGCCACCATTTTTCACACCAGCATGACCAAATTGATCGTAGCGCTGACGTTTTTCAGAGTCTCTTAAAACTTCATAAGCCTCTGCAGCTTCTTTAAACTTTGTTTCGGCTTCTTTGTCATCTGGGTTTTTATCAGGATGATGTTGGATCGCTTTCTTGCGATAGGCTTTTTTAATTTCGTCCTGTGCTGCTGATTTTGAAACCCCTAGTATATTGTAATAATCTCTTTTCTCCATATTATTCCCCCACAACAACTTTGCTGTATCTTAAAATTTGATCATTAATTTTATAGCCTTTCGTAATAACGTCAACTACTTTGCCTTTCATGTCTTCTTCAAGAGCCGGGATTTTTGTAACCGCCTCATGTTCGTCGGTATTAAATTCTGTCCCGATTGAATCCATTGCAATAACACCCTGCTGTTTCAAAAAACCAAGAAACTTCAAGCGGATAAGTTCCATTCCCGCTTTAACGGCATCTATATCTTCTGCCTTTTGGGTGATCTCAATGGCACGCTCCAAATCATCAATAACAGGAAGCATATTTTCAAAGATTTGTTGTCCTGCATTTATTGAAAGCTCCATTTTTTCTTTCAAAGTACGTTTTCGATAATTGTCAAACTCAGCAGACAAGCGGATATGCTTATCGCTCAACTCATTGACACGTTCCTGCAACTCACGAATCTGTTTGTCTTTCTTGTTTTCTTTTTTATTTTTAGACTTTTTGGAGTTATTCAGTTTGTCCTTAGATGTTGTTTTTTCATCATCATCCTCCAGATTTTCTGACTGATTCGCCTGTTCACTGTTTTCCAAAACCTCGTCTTTTTCTTCTGCTTGCTTATTTGTATCGTTCGTCATCTTACTTAAAAATTCGATTGCGTTTTACAATGCAAAATGCCTGCCAAGCCGAAAATAACGACAAGTTGGCAGGCATTATGCAAATATGTCAAAAATCTTATTCCATTTGCGATTTTAACGATTGAATTTCTTCAATTAATTTATCTAATTGCTTCTCGATTTTTTCATATTGTTTCTCATATTGAACATAATCCTCATGTTCTTTCAGAATTTCCATTAGCTCTGTACATTCTTTTGTAAGTCGGTTCAATTCAGTTAATGGGTCCTTCATTATATATTTATCCAAAGTTTCAGCGAGTCTTTCTCCTCTTAAGTTTTTCGCAATAATAATTCCGTTTTTATCGAGTAAAAAATTAGCGGGAATTCCGCGCACATTATACAATCTGACATAAGGAGATTGCCAATATAGCAAATCAGAGACTTGTGCCCATGTCAAATTGTCCTTTTTAATGGCATCTAACCAGGTTTGTTTACTTTTATCAAGGGACACCCCATAAACATTGAATCCTTTTCCGATTGTAAAACGTTTGCTTTTGTAATTATTGTAAGTTTCAACCACAACAGGGTTTTCACGGCGACATGGGCCGCACCACCCTGCCCAAAAATCAAGCAATACAACTTCTCCCCTTAGGGATGATAATGTGATTGTGTCGCCATTTGGATTTGGCAATTCAATTTCAGGAGCTAAATCTCCAATTTCAAAGCCAATTTTAGTTTCCTGAGCATTAAGCACAAAAGTGAAACTCATCAGCAAGAAAATCAATGTTAGGTTTCTTGTTTTTTTCATAAGTATGCTGTTTTTAGTCTAAACGTTTAATTTGTGCTCCTATTCGGTTAAGTCGTTCTTCAATACGTTCATAACCACGATCAATTTGGTCAATATTTTGGATTGTACTTTCACCATCGGCCGAAAGTGCTGCAATCAGAAGTGCAACTCCCGCCCTAATATCAGGCGAGGTCATTACAGTTCCTCTGAGTTTTATTTTGTTATCTAGACCGATTACAGAGGCTCTGTGCGGATCGCAAAGAATAATTTGAGCTCCCATGTAAATCAGCTTATCAACAAAGAACAAGCGAGATTCAAACATTTTTTGATGAATGAGTACAGATCCTTTTGCCTGTGTTGCAACTACCAGAAAAACACTGATTAAATCAGGCGTCAACCCGGGCCAAATTGCATCAGAAATTGTCATGATAGACCCATCAATAAAAGATTCAATTTCGTAATGATCTTGCGCCGGAATATGGATGTCATCATTAACTCTTTCCATTTTAATTCCCAGCCGACTGAAAGTATGCGGTATTATTCCCAAATTGTCATAGGACACATTTTTTATTGTTAGATCGGAACCTGTCATGGCGGCTAAACCAATAAACGAACCGACCTCAATCATATCTGGCAGCATCGTATGTGTAGTACCACCGAGTGAAGTAACACCTTCAATGGTCAAAAGGTTCGATCCGGCACCAGAAATTTTTGCGCCCATTTTAGTGAGCATTTTACAAAGCTGCTGAATATAAGGTTCACAGGCAGCATTGTAGATAGTTGTTTTCCCTTCGGCCAGAACTCCTGCCATAATAATATTTGCAGTCCCGGTAACTGAAGCCTCATCCAAATGCATGTATGCCCCCGAGAGGTTTTCTGCTTTGAGAGAATAAACGTTTTTGCTGAAATTGTATTCGAGTTTTGCACCCAGTTTTTGCAATCCGAGAAAATGCGTATCTAAACGTCTTCTGCCAATTTTATCGCCACCGGGCATTGGCATAAAAGCTTCATGAAAACGAGCAATTAGCGGCCCCAGCATCATAATGCTGCCTCTAAGTTTTTGACTCATTTCCGCAAAGGTCGGAGTTTGCAATTGCTTCAAATCGACATATTTTGCATTAAATTCGCATTCGTGTCGATTTAAACGATCGGTTTTAACTCCGATAAATTCTAAAATCTTAATAAGATAATTTACATCCCGAATATCGGGAATATTCTTAATGATAACGGTGTCTTCGGTAAGCAGAGTGGCACAAATAATTTGAAGTGCTTCATTTTTTGCTCCCTGGGGAGTAATTTCTCCGGATAATTTTTGTCCGCCCTGAACGTGAAAACTTGCCATTAATTTCTGGGTTTTTTCTTATAAAATTTCTTCTTGCCATTAAAGCTGCGTTTTTCAACATTTGGTTTCGGTTGCTTCACATCTGAAAGTGATAAATTATCAGGAATTTCCACCGTTTCTTCGCTGATTCTCTGAATGTCGTCAAAGATATATTCATCATTCACGGTTTCATTTTTCCAATTAACATAGCTGATTTTCATGTGGTTTGCAAGTTGTTCAATCAGCATATCTTTGGTTTCTCCTTCAAACTCATTCACTTTTGCAAGCATGCGCTGAAGATTTCTTCCGTAATGTTTGTATTTGAATTTTTCGTTATTGTACGGAACTTTATCAGGCTTTTCTTCGAGAAAATCTTTTTTCGGTAGCGGATACGGCCAATCAATATCAAGATCAAAATCTGCCATTACTGCAAGATGATCCCACAATTTATGTTTAAAATCCGGAACATCGCGAAGATGCGGATTCATATTGCCCATCACATTAATTAGGGCTTTTGCCATATTGTTACGAAGTTCACGATCGTGAATGGCTTTTAAATGATCTACCATTTTTTGAATATGGCGTCCGTATTCCGGCAAATTCAAATTAGGTCTTTGTGTATTATAATCCATTTTAAATATTTTTAGCAAAACTAATGCTTTTTTGATTCCCGTTCAAATATATTACGGATTGTTAATCAATTAGTTTCAGTTTTGCGAATTTCAAAAGCAATGTTTTTTCTCCATGTTGCTCAAACATCACAACCGCTTTGGTATCATTGTTTGCCTTTTGCAAGCTCAAAATTACTCCTTTTCCGAAGCGGGCATGTTTAACTGTTTGTCCTTCAGCTAATGCAGCAGTATCCGTAGCATCTTCAACTTCAGGGCTTACACTTTGTTTTTCGATAGGACGTAACCGTCGGGTTTCCATGACAGTTTTTGCTGGAGATTGTTTCGGTCTGAGTTTGGAGCGAACAGGCTTTTCAACGGCTTTTGGTGCAGGCGGATCATTAAACATGGCATCAAACGGGTCGTTGACAATTGGTAATGCACCGCCTTCAAATTCAATAAATTCAGGATTGATATCCTTAATAAAACGACTCGGATCATTGAATTGCACACTTCCAAAACGATATCTTGAGCCGGCATGAGTAATGACAAGTTTTTCACGCGCACGAGTCATGGCGACGTAAAATAAGCGGCGTTCTTCCTCTAAATCAAAGCGGCTAAAAGTTGACATACGACCGGGAAACAAATCTTCCTCAACACCGGCTATATAAACATTATCAAACTCCAAACCTTTGGCCGCATGGATTGTCATTAAACTGACTTTAGGCTCATTGTCATCCTTCATTGTATCCTGTGTACTCAGCAGCGCGACATTTTCAAGATAATCGCCTAATTTAATCATTGCATTCTCATTTTCCTGCTTTTTCTCATCGGTATAATCCTGTATCCCGTTAAGCAACTCATGAACATTCTCAAAACGGCTAATTCCTTCAGGGGATTTATCGTTCAGCAAATCAAAATGCGCTCCGGATGTTTTAAGAATCTCACCGGCCAACACAAAAGCCTCTGTTTCATCTACTTTGGCTTGAAAAGAATGCATCAATATGGCAAATTGTTGAATTCGATTTATTGTCGGTTTATTAAGCCCGGTTTCAATGATTGTCGGACGAGTGATTAACTCCCAAATGCTGATTTCGTGCTTTCCTGCTGTTTCCTCAAGCTTCTCAATGGTCTTAAGTCCGATTTTTCGTGACGGATAATTGATGATGCGTTTCAGCGCTTCATTGTCCTTTGGATTGACTGTTAATCGGAAATATGCTAATAAATCTTTAATTTCTTTTCGCTGATAAAATGACAGTCCTCCATAAATCTTATACTTAATATTCTTTTTTCGCAGCGCTTCCTCAAGCTGTCTCGATTGCGCATTGGTACGATAAAGAATGGTAAATTCATCGAGCGATTTATGGGTTTCGTTTTGGGTAACGAAAATTTCATCTGCAACATAAAGTGCTTCTTCGGTATCGGTAGATGCCTGAAACACTTTAATCCGAATACCATCTTCGTTTTTTGAGAAAATTTGCTTCTCTATTTGATCCCGATTACATGAAATCAGTGAATTTGCTGCATTTACAATGTTTTTCGTCGAACGATAATTTTGCTCCAGCTTATAAACTTTGTAATTTGGATAATCATTTTTGAAATTTAGGATATTTTCAATTCGAGCACCACGGAATGCATAAATACTTTGTGCATCATCCCCGACAACGGAAATGTTTTTATGAACTGCAGCCAAACTTTTTAGAATCAAATATTGGGCATAATTTGTATCCTGATACTCATCCACCAAAATATATTGAAATTGGGCTTGATATTTTGCAAGCACATCAGGAAACTGACGAAATAAGATGTTTGTATTCACCAATAAATCGTCAAAATCCATCACATTGTCCCTTCGACACTGTTTGCTGTACCGCTCGTAAATATCAATAAATGCTCCTTGTTGTCTTTTTTTATCCTGATCAATCAAATCAGGCTTATTTCGGTAAGCTTCCGGTGTCATTAAATTGTTTTTCGCTTTCGATATTCTGCCTTGAATTTCTTTCGGGGGGTATTGTTTAATATCTAACTTCATTCCCGTGATAATTTTCTTTATCAGGCTTTTACTGTCTGTGACATCGTAAATTGTAAAATATCTGGTATATTTAAGATATAACGCTTCCTTTCTAAGAATTCCGGCAAAAATTGAGTGAAATGTTCCCATTTGAATATCCGCAGATTGTTTTCCCAGCATACTTCTAATCCGATTTTTCATTTCTTTAGCGGCCTTATTGGTAAAGGTCAGTGATAAAATACTACTTGGGGACACTCCTTTAGAAAGCATATAGGCAATGCGATAAGTCAAGACACGTGTTTTACCTGAACCCGCTCCTGCAATGATTAGCGAAGGTCCTTGTATGTTTCTAACTGCCTTTTCCTGTGTTGGATTTAAGTCGCGTTTTAAAATATCTTCCATAAGGACAAAGGTATTGTTTTTTTAATTTTGGAAAAAGTTTCTCAGACTGTAAAATATTTTTTAATTTTAAGACAACGAAAATGACATTATCTTTGTCTTTAATTGGGGTGCTAATTTACAGGTATTCAGGGTGTATATTCTGATTTTAAAAATAGAAAAAATATGAAAAGAGTTATTCTAAGTCTTATTTTAACAATAGTTGCATCAGCAACTTATGTGTTTTCCCAAGATAATAATGATCCTATAGGTGATCATTACATTGTTGTGGATGATTTGTCAACTTTCTTTGCTGAAAAAGAAAACTGCATTGAAGTTAATCCGTTCTACATTCGGAATTTTAATGAAAAAGAGAGCTCAAAACCGGTGCATCTTGCCGTCAATGAAATAAAAAATGTGATAAAATTCGGAATTGCCAGCAGCTCAGAACAGCATTATCAACAACGGCGATGCTACATTCGCATGGAAAAAAGCAATTATCAGGAATGCTTTTACAAGGCTTTGTCTGCAATGAATATCAGCTATGTGCTTCTCAATGAGCAAAAATTGACACTGCCTGATTTTTTTGAATTAACACTTAATCGCTAAATCAACAACTATGAAAGCTATTGCAACTAAAATATTTTCGTTTAGTCTTTTGTTCCTTTTCGTAGGAATACTCAATTTACATTCACAAATTGTTGCACCAAATGCCTCTGCAGATTTTTCAACCGATTACAGCGAGAACTATATGAATGCAGGGGGTGAAAATGATTTTGTGTACGTATTTTGTGGAAATCAGGATGAAAATGCTGTAGGTGAATTACAAGTCAATGCATCGGGCTGCACTGTTTCGTGGTTTATGTTTGACGGTGTTAGTTATCAACCGATGGGTCTGGCAGGAAGCATAGCTACTGGTCTGGAATCAGGTGGATACATGGCGCAGGTTGATTGTGGTGGCGGCGATGTAACCTGTCATCGCGCGTGGGTTTGGGTAAACCAAGCTTTTGTAAATGTTGACCCGATAGAACCGGGATGTGCAGAATTTACTTTGCAAGGAGATGCCGGAGTTCTGGATAATGAATTTCAAATTCAGGATCCTCCGGGAACAAACTTTGAAGTGGATGAAGAAACTGAAATTACAGTCTGTTTTTGGGCGGATCATACCTATCTTTCCGACTTGGGTTTCTATTTAAAAGCGCCGGGACATGAATTGGATGAACCTGCTTACCCAATAAACAACGATGGAAATCATGCCGTAGTAGAATTATTACCCTCTGTTTCAGACTGGGGAGCGGGAGCTTCACAAGGAAGCTGGACAGGAATTCCAGCGGATGCGCTTGGTTGTTCTGACCCTGACGATATAAACACCACTTGTCAAAGTGGAGATGATGTTGTGAATTTCTGTTTCACAAGTAGTCTTGAAGCCGGAAATAATGTGTTTACACCCTGTGTGTGCGACTTACCAGCACCACTTTCGGGAATGTTTGCATCTGTCGGTTCATGGGATGCGATTTATGGCTCTATGGCCGGAGATGAAGGTTGGAATGTGCAAATTTATGACTGCGAAAACATCGATTATGGTAGTTTAAATCGTACAGCGATTACTTTTATTGGTGAGACAGAATGCGGCACAACCACATTTTCTTATGATTCAGGAGATATTTCAGGATTACCCGGGTCTGCAATTGAAGACAATTCTTGTTCTGCAGCAACGGCTTCATCATACATCGTTCCACCAATGGATCCTCCGGGAGAATATGCGGTAAGTTCTTCAATTACAAGTACTGTCTGGTCCTGTACAGGGTCTTCATTTTCTTCAACCAATTTAACACCAACTTTAACGCCCGGAACATCAGATTTCCCTGGAGAAACATCAGATTTCTCACTGACAGTAACCGAAACAATTAATGTTCCTTCTTCCCCAACTTGTGTGCATACCGCAACTGAAACTTTCGTAACAACACCTTCGGATGCTACAATTACACCAATCGCCCCAAGATGCTACAACAGTAGTCCTGTTGAGGTAGAAGTGGCTCATCCGGGTGGTGACCTTTCAATTTCCGCAACGGCAGGTGCAGAGGCATTAGTTGATGGTATTTTTTATCCTGAAAATGCCGGCTCAGGAACACATACAATTACTTATGAAATTACAGGTGCTTGCCCAGACAATGATCAAATTGATGTAATTGTTTATGAGCATATTGTGATTGAAAATTTTGATGATCAAAACTGTGACGGCTCAAATAATAATTACAATATTACCTTTGATATTATCAACGAAGAAGGTGTTGGCACTCAATTCCAAGTAAATAGTGGTTCAGGTTTTAATACCGACAACAACAACTATGATGAATGGTTTCCTTCCCCCTCTAATTACAGTTTAACGATAACGGATATGAATGGATGTGATTCTTATGTTATTGAAGGATATCGTGATTGTGGCTGTGGCACCTTTGCAGGGACGATGGGTTCATTGGAGTCTGTCAATTTATGTCAAGGAGAAACAACCGGAAGTGTCGTTTCACACAATGGAAACCAAATTGAAGATAACGATGATGCTTTCGAGTTCATTTTACATGATGGCACAGCGTATCCGGCAGATGGGACATCAATTCTTACCCGTAGTAATGATACCGATTTTAGTTTTCAGTCAGGAACAATGAATTATGGCCAAATTTACTATGTATCCGCAATTTGTGGCAACGAAGATGGACTGGGATTTGTTGATAACACAGACGGCTGCTATAGTCAAGCTCCCGGAACCCCTGTGGTATGGATGGAAAACCCCTTTGTTAATGTGTTAACCAATAACCATGTCGTTTGTGGTTTAACCACTGAACTAGAAGGAAACGAAATTCCTGCTGGAATGGTAGGATCTTGGTCAGCTAGCGGTGGAAATTTTGTCCCAATCGGTGGAAGTAGTTTAAACGACAACCAAATTTCCGTAAATGCCTACGCTTATGGCGATTACACATTCACTTGGTCAATTTCAAATGGGCAGTGTGTGGGAACTGACGATGTAGAGGTTTCTTTCTATGAAACGCCTGTGGCATATGCTGGAAACGATACCACGGTTTGTGGTAGTGAACTTGAACTAAATGCGTCATTAAGCACAGGAGGATCCTCAGGAATGTGGTCAGGAAATGGCGTCAGTTTTAATCCTGCAAGTTCAGAAAATGCCCTTACCAGCTTAAACTCAGGACAATACGGCACTTACGTGCTGACTTGGACAGAATCCTTAGGCACTTGTATGGATCAAGATTATATGTCAGTAACTTTTGTGGAAAACCCACAACCAAATATTACAAATACAGTTGATACTGTTTGTGGCGTAGAAGGCATAATTAGCGTAAACAATGCAAATTTTGACGGATTTTGGCAAGCCTATGATGAACTTGGAGATCCAATAAACTTTACGTACCAACCCGGAACTTCATCACCAACAGCTACGTTTTTTATTCCTAATTATACCGGAAATTACAGAACACTCGATTTTGTATGGACCGAAACAAACTCATCTTCAGGTGTGGTTTGTCAAAATACGGCAACTGTTCAGATGACTTTTGCAAAAGTCCCCAATGCATTTGTCGGAGACGACAACTTCGATGAAGTCTGTGGTAATACATACACTT
>CAYOUD010000054.1:0-15385 GCA_964407055.1 uncultured Bacteroidales bacterium
CATAAAGATTTGATTGATTAACCCGAAAAATTCATCGCAAATAGTTAGATGTTAACATAAAGCGCTGTTGCTAAATACTTTAGCCTACTGCAGCCCATTTTTCTATTAACTCAAATTTGGGGTAATGCTTGCCATTATCTTTGCACATCTTCAAACGGAACTTACTGGAAACTTTCCTTATTTCATGGGGAATAGCTGGGAAAAAGTTACTTTTGTAGCAACAGAAATAATAATCATTAACATGCTTATACATAGTGCGTTGTGTTCTTATTCGCTATTTTATTGAAATAAAATTAGTAACATTGTAAATATCCATAAAATCAATCGTTTAGATTTGTATCCACAGATCGATGACTTTTTATTCCCGCAACACTTGAAAACACTCAATTTTTAAAAGTAAGTTCCGTTCAAACCATCTAAACCCTTGAAATATGACAATATGACTGCGGGTTTAGATGATTCAAATCGGCACAAAGGGAATGGCATGAATTTTCCGGGTTAAGGTTTATGCTTTGATGAATTTTTTTCGTAAGCTTTCCCCATTTTGTTTAATTTTCAGAATATAAATACCTGCGGGTAAATTCTGAATGTTGATTTGATTGTGTTTTTCATGCATTGTTTTTTGCATCAAAAGTTGTCCCCGGATATCGTAAATCCTGATTTCTGTATTCTGTGTCTGATTTAAACGAATATTCAAGATATCTTTCGCGGGATTTGGACTTATTTGGGCTTGCAAAAAATTCTGATTTTCAATCTGAACTAAACTTTCTCCGTCAAGGTTAATGTCATCAATATACAGATTGAACATTTGTGCTTCGCTATAGCAATGAAATCCAATATAATAAAAACCGTTTTCTTGTACTTGAAAATCTGCGTTGATTTCTGTCCAAGACGCATTGGTCAAGTTTGGCAAATTAATGATTGTGTCTTGCATTGCTTCTGCCGATTGAATGGTTGCAATGCTGACAGATAGGTTCTCCGGCCATGTTGCATCTTCAATTTTCGTGTAAAAACTCAAATCATACAGCATGTCAGTTTCCAGATAAATGCACTGACTGATCAGCCAATCATCAGCTGCATTAAAATCATTGTATTGATAAATCATATACCCGTTTGTTTGATATCCCATGTTGGCATTATATTCCCAGCTTCGATTATCATCATTGGCATTGTCAATCAACCAGTGAGTTGTCTCATTTTCGGTTTCAAAAGTCGTTGACCAAGGGATTTCATTTGCTTCAATATTTAAAATCTCCAGCGACAAACTGTCATTTGTGTTATCAACATCATCCGGAAGGGATGTGAAAACTTGCAAATTGTAGCTGCCGAAATCTGCAATATCGAGACTCTCGATAAAGGTGTATTCATGAAATTCACCCGGCGATAGGCTTTCTGTGATGTTCTCCTGAACAAGATTTCCATCCAAATTGTATGAAATCGGAATGTTGGTGAGTGTTTGCGAACACTGATTTCTGAGCAAGACAGAAAGTGTTTCGGATTCCATGTTGCAACTTGTTTCCGGAGATTGTATTTCTGTGATTGCTATGTCTGGTTCGGATTGTTCCGTGATACTAAAATTGTCAATAATCATATTCAGCATTTCTGCTTCGCTTGTGCACTTAAATCCGATATAGTGATGTCCGGTTTCATTTGTTGTAAACAGAATTTCATGTGTTTGATAGTTGGTGTTATTAATATCAGTTAATTCATCCATAAAAGTTGTCATGCCTGCGGATTCAGGGCTGTTACCAAGATGAACTTGTAGGTTTTGAGGCCAATATATTCCTGTTGAGGAATAATCAAAATTAAGTTTGTAGAGTTTTTCTGGTTCTAGCTCCAGACATTGAGAGAAAATCCAGTCATCTGCGGGGTTTTCATTGCCTTGATAGATTAAATTTTCACTCACATTTTGACTAAGAAACCAGCTGTTATTATCATTATTCCCATCTTCTGTTAGCCAACCGATAAAATTATCAAACTGACTGAAATCATTTTCGTAAGGAATTGGACCACAGGTTACATTGCGGATTTGTTTTGTCAGGCTGTCATTGTGATTGTATTCATCGCATGCGAGATTTGTAATGATGGTGATATCAATATCTTCACCGCTCATGCCAGTTAAATCAATCGGATTATCAAAAGCATACGTAAGGCTTTCCTGCGGTAAAATTGTGTCTGTAATTGTGTTAGTCAGCGTTTCGGTGTCATTAATAAAAAGGCTTACCGGGATGTTTGATATGGGGTCGCTTCCATAATTCTCAATTGTAACAATTACCGTTGATGGTTCCGTAAACGTCTGAGAATAGGGTTCTATTATAGATGTCGGGATGACGTCACAATTTTTAATTGGCATAATTTCTATTATAGCCTCATTATTATCGGGGTACAATGATTCTGTCAGATTATAAAATCCACCAAAGCTGTTCCAGCCCCAGTTAAAATGCAGAAAATCCTGATTGTCATATCCGTCACACACCCATGCATGTCCTTGGCTCATGCCAATTTCATTATTAAATCCGGCATATAGCACCGGGCGTCCGGCATCAATTTCTTGTTTCATAATGCTTATCCATTCTGCATCAGAGCAGTAATTGCTGATGATTCTGTTTGCATTTGGGGAATATGAAAAGAAATCAATGAGTGGTTCGGGTGCAATTGCAGCACCTGAGCTTGTGGCTGTATATTGCATTTCATACGCAACACCACAGTGGTACATGAGTGTGGCTACCGGTATGTTTTGTTCTCCAACGCTATCAGACAATTGATCCCAAAGGTATTCGGTTGCACCAAAATCAGCGTATTGTGTGTCAAATAGCGGTGGATTGTATGAATGGGAGCCGGTGCCAAATTGCGGGTGCTCCCAAAAGTTCATAACTTGAGCTGCTGCCGTGGCAACGCATCCGACAACAGCATGTCCGCAGGGTCCGTTTGTTGCTTCAGGACAAAGTTCGTTGTAATAGCAGCTTTGTCCCCATTTTGTTGTCAGTAGAAACGAAGATCGGAATGCTGAATTTGAGCTTTTGCTTAGCAGCATTTGCCATTGTTTTTCTGCCTTTGGGTTGCTTATTTTCGAAATGCTTAAAATTTTCATTCCAGCTTCGTTGAACCAATTTTGGGCTGGAGCAGGTATGTTTTTCATGTCGTGATAGCCCTGAAAACTGTATGCTATTACAGGTTGAGTATTTCGATGTGTGGACATGGCAATGAATCCACCGTTTTCAATTTGTAAAAGCAGAATTGTCGGATTCCCATTATGGGATATAATATTTTCATCGGAAAATTCAATTGCTGATTTTGTTTTATTTTGGAGTGAATAGAAATTTTTAGCTGCCTGCTTAATTTCCTGATAGTCCTGAGATTTTGATTCTGTTGATGCGAAAATCAGATAGGCTGACAGAAAGATAGTCAGTGCAATTGTTTTGATTGTTTTTATAAACATATAATTGGGATTTGTTCCACAACCCAAAAATACAAAATAAAATCAATCAAATGTAAAATAGTTCTGCTTATAAATTGATGAGGGTGGGGATGCGATTAATCGCATCCCCACAGTACAACAACAATATAAAAGCAAAGTCTAATTATTTTCCGGGACAATTTTTCTTAACATATGAAGAAATATTGTTTTTCCCATACGCTTCATCAAATGCTTTGCTGAACTGATTTGCTAGATTTTGTGCTGTTTCATTGTATTCATCCGCATCTTTCCATGTGTTGATTGGATTTAATATTTCGGATGGAACTCCAGGAACTTCTTTCGGGATATTGACATGGAAACGTTCGTCATATGTATATTCTACATTTTCGATACTTCCATTTAGTGCTGCATCAACCATTTTTCGGGTTAGCGGTAGGGCGATACGTTTTCCTTCTCCAAATTTTCCGCCTGACCATCCGGTATTAATCAAATAAACAGATGTATTAAATTTTTCCATTTTATTTCCCAGCATTTGTGAGTAAACGGACGGTAATCCGGGCATAAACGGTTGTCCGAAAAATCTACTGAAGGTGGCAGTCGGTTCTTTTATTCCGGTTTCAGTGCCGGCAAGTTTTGAGGTATATCCCATAAGGAACCAAAGCATTGCTTGATGTTTGTCTAATTTAGAAATTGGAGGTAGCACACCATCGGCATCGGCGGTGAGAAATAGAATTGTATTCGGATGCCCCGCACAACTGCTCGGTTCAATATTCGGCAAATATTTTAGTGGATATGATGCACGACTGTTTGGGGTTAATCTGTCATCGCAAAAGTCAAATTCACCATTCGGATAAATCATAGCATTTTCAATGATTGATCCGTGGTTTTTATACTCGTCTTTATGCATGACGGCATGATAAATATCCGGTTCATCTTCCGGATTAATGTCAATCATTTTTGCGTAACATCCATTTTCAAAGTTCGCAATGCCATGGTTTGCCCAACCGTGCTCATCATCGCCAAGCAGTTTTCGGTTTGGATCTGCTGACAAGGTGGTTTTTCCGGTTCCCGATAGTCCGAGAATAAGTGCAGAATTGCCGTCTTTGCCAACATTTGCAGAGCAGTGTAATGGTAAAACTTTTTCAAATGGGAGATAGTAATTCATGACCGTAAACATGAGCTTTTTTACGCTTCCTAAATAGGCAGAACCGATAACTAAGCCGATTCGACGGTCAAAATCCATGGCGACAATCATATCTGCGGGGTCTCCGTTAGGTAGGCGGCGTAGTTTCCACTCATATTTTGTTTTGTCTAATTTATGATATGGAAGTGTGATGAGTGTGAAGCCACGTTCTGCAAAACAACTTTTGTTGATGTCTTCAGGAATTGGTCTGAACATATTATCCGTAAAGACTGAGGTTAGAGCATTGTTTGTGATCGTTTTTACCGGCAGTGCATATGTTGAATCGGCTCCGATAACTCGGTCAGTGACGTATAGTTTATCAATTTCCCCAAGAAATTTTATGGCATCTTCATATACAGAATTAAAAAGTTTTTCTGTCATCGGAAGATTGTTGGGTGAATTCCAATCAATGTGGATTTGCGATTCCGGACGTTTGACAATTAGAGTGTCTTTAGGGCTTCTGCCGGTTGATTCTTCAGGAGTCCAGGTTGCCAGTGTTCCACTTTCAGCCACCATGCATTCCTTGTTCTTAACTGCTTCTTCGATGAAAGCTTCTCTTGTCACATTTTCAATAATGTGTTTATGGGCGCTAAGCGTTTCAGCTAAAGTTTTACTTAAATCAATCATGTAGTTTACGAGTTTTTATGCTTGAACAATTAAAAATGCAAACATAGAAAAAACTATGATAAAAACGATGTTTTATGTTCTTAAATATCAAAAAGACAGGGGGTTGGAAATGCACAAACTCGGGCGTTTACAAAAATAATAAAAAAGACATTCCAAGAATGCCTTTTTTGATTTATTTTTGATAATTATAATTTTATAGATTTATGTCTGTGTCACTCATGCTTTGATCATTTATGTTTGTTTTCGGATTTTAGCAATGATATCCTCTTTGGAAACCATATCACCTTGTTTGAAATTGATTGCTTCAATTTGACCATCGCAACAAGCTGTTATTTCTTGATAGGTTGAATGGGATTCAAGGTAACAAATCCGCTTTCCTTTTTTAACAATATCTCCAAGTTTGATACTTTCATTTTCCATTTCCAGAGACAGGTCAAAATAGACTCTGCCAAAATATGGGGCAACAACATCTAAAATATTTTCATCTTTCGATGCTTTGTTCGCTTTGTCCTGACTTGGTTTTAGTTGTTTTTCCTTTAGTGTTTGCAGTTCTTTCAGGAATCGTTCTTTTGCGATTCCTGATTTGTAATCTCTATATTGTCTTTCATGCATAGCAAGCTCGAACAATTCCTCATCATCCTCACCGGTATCCCAATTTTTATCTTTCATTTCTTTACGATAATCATCCAATGCATCGGGATAATTATCTTGCGGAGTTCCGGTATAAAATGTTTTGTTTTTTTCTTCTGCCAGTTTAATGATTTCAGGGTCGAGTTTTCCCGGTAATTGACCGGCTTTGCCAAGAATCATATCCCACGTATTATTATCGATGGTTTGGAATCTTTTGCCGCCTTTTTGTAAGGTCATGATATTAAGCAGGGCAATATTTTTCACATATTGACTGAATGGAGTTACTAGCGGTGGATACCCAAGTTTTGGCCAGACATATTGTACTTCATCAAACAGCATAACTAATAAATCATCTAGGCTTAAGGGGTCTTTACCTTGCGCTGTAATACCTGCATTGATTCCTGTGTGAATGTTTTCAAGATCTGCCATCATGCTGCCCATCATTCCTCCGGGTAATCCAGAACCGACAAGTAGTGATGACATATATCTGTTTTTTGGGTTAATCCAATATCCGAGAAAATCGTCAATAAACGCTTGTGTCAACGCGCGGGTTTCCATGTAGGCTTTCATGTTGATGTCTTTGACGAGAAACCCAGCATCTTTAAGCATGGCTTGTACTGTGATAATATCTGGATGTACCATACCCCAAGCTAGTGGTTCCATTGCTGTGTCAATATAATCTGCCCCTGCTTTTGCGACTTCGAGTATCGATGCAACGGAAAATCCGGGGCCTGAATGTCCGTGATATTGCACGATAAGGTTTGGATACGCATCTTTAATCGCTTCAACCAGTTTTCCCAGAAAAACCGGTCGTCCAACGCCGGCCATGTCTTTCAGACAGATTTCGTCAGTACCATATTCAACTGCATGTTGCACGACATTCATATAATAATCTATCGTATGAATTTTTGAATGTGTGATGCTAAGGGTTGCCTGGGAAATCATTCCCGCTTCTTTTGCATATTTTATACTCAATTCTAAATTACGATGGTCATTTAAGCCGCAAAAAGAACGGGCAATATCAACTCCCTGCGCTTTTTTGACTTTAAACATTAATCGCCTTACATCTTTGGGAACCGGATACATGCGGATTCCGTTCAATGCTCTTTCAAGCATATGGGTTTGAATTCCGGCATCGTTAAATGGTTTTGTCCACTCTCGTACAGCTTTGTTTGGGTTTTCACCGTATAGCAAATTCACCTGTTCAAACGCACCTCCATTTGTTTCAATCCGGTCAAAACAACCCATGTTAATAATAGCTGGGGCAACGCGTTTCAGTTGATCAACTCTCGGAACATATTTCCCTGAGGATTGCCACATGTCACGGTAAAGCAAGCTGAATTTAATCTCCTTTTTCATACTACCATTTTTTCAAAAAAACATAAACGGGAAAAATATTTTCCCATGATAAAGATAAAAATCTTATTCCTATTTTAATAATTCTTAGCGAATTTTTTTAACATGTTGCTAAATGTTGTGAAACAGTGTGATTTGTTTTTTTTCTGCGATAGAAACAACAAAGCCTCCGTAGAAGAGGCTTTGAATTTATGTATTTATGAAAATTGATTATTCTGTAATTATCAATTTATCTTTATACACCTGATTTCCATGCACCATAATGTCAATTAAATAGCTTCCTGCTGAAAGATCAGGTGTTTTAAATTGAGATTTTGTGGTTTTAAAAACACCAATATCTTGTCCTGTGATAGTTGAAATTTTGATTGTTACAGCAGTTTCGTTCAGTCCTGAAAGATCTATGAATGCGTGTGAGCTTGCTGGATTTGGATAAATTTTAATGCCACTATTTTCATTATTTGCAATATTAACTAAAAATTCTACTTCCACATCCAATTCAATAGAACATCCGATTCCGTCAGTAATTTGCACTGTATATTCTCCGGCGCAAAGGTCTTCCTGATATTGTCCAAAGAGTGCAATTGGGTTATACCAGTAAAAATTATATGGTGGAATTCCGTTTGACGGGAATGCCCAGGCTTCACCATTGCATGTGCCACTTATATCGGGCTCAGAAAAACCTTCTGCTGATAATTCGGATACTGAGATTTCTACTTCATCGGAAAATAAATTTCCGCAGGCATCGGTAATGCTTAGCCCATATGTGTTAGTTCCAAGCATTGGTGTGAAATTTACCGTTGGATTTCCTGTGCCGTTCCACCATGAGTAGTTCGCATTATCAACGATTGAAGTTGCTGTCATGCTGATTTCTCCGGGATTACCACAATATTCTGTTTCAATCGGCATAATTCCATCGGAAAGCAAAATATTTGGTTTGTTATTGATCTGGAAATCTGTTTCAATTTGACAGCCAATATCATCGGTGATTTTAAGGTAATAATTTTTTGGACATAATCCTGTAAAGGTATTTTCATAGGTGGTTGTCAGCGAATCAGGAATGTAAAAGAACATTGCATTTCCATAAGTAAATTGGAATGGTGCAAAGTCGTTTTGAACATCGATAGTCACTTCGCCATCGCATTCATTATAACAACTTACATGGCTAATGTCAATGTCTTCAACAGACATGCTAGACACCCTTACCGTAATGGAATCGTACAATTCATTTCCACATTGATCAGAAATTGTGACATAAAAGGTTTCAGCTCCCGGTTGAGGAATAATTGTAATTGTATCATTTGTTGATCCGGTGGACCACTCATAATATGAAGGAGAGACTTCAACCTCGGCAACAAGGTCAAGCGTGGGTGGGGGAGCTTCTCCACAATAATTGTTTTGAACATCTTGTATCCCTCCTTTGATGCTTTCTACATCGTAAACAAAAATTGTGTCAATCACTGAATTTCCTCCGCCATTTCCACAGGGGCACGAAGTCCAGAATTCTAGAATCATTGTTTCTGTCCCTTCTTCAATCCCATCGTTGAAAGCAGAATACCAAATTGTGTCAACTGTTTCATATGGAGCCATATAAGCAGAATCAACGACAGTTGAAACATCTACGCCTTCTTCTGCTGTACTTTCATTTAAATAATTGATATAAATTGTTACAAATTCATCAATGGGGGAGTTTGGAGCTCTTTCAAGGGCGAAATAATTTGTACAACCTTCGTAGAGGTCTGCATCTGAACCGACATCAGAGTGGTTTACTGCATTAATTTGCACACCACTTGTAAAGCTTCCTGCTTCGATAAATACACCGGAATCATAATTGCTATCACCGGCATCTCCAATGGCAAGTTTAATATGATAGGTTTCGCAGGCAGTAAGGATAACTTCTGCCGTTAATGGATCTGTGCAGCCATCGTATTCAACGGTATTGTTGTATGCTTGTCCGGTGCCACCGGAACCTGAAGTAGGTCCATTGTACCAAGTGCCCGAATTGTAAACATTATCAATGGTTACTGGTTGTCCATTTGGCAGTAGTGCAATGTTGATTGCGCTATTTGAGTAGGGTCCGGAAATACCAGGTCCGGAAATGAAAAAGCCGAACACATCATTATAGCTGGAGTTGGCAAACTCAGGAAATTCTTCCGAACCAAAAATATAATTGAATCGAATTGTGTCGCTAGCCGGTACAAAATCGAACTCAATGACAGTTGCATCATTGACAGTATATGATGTAAGCATGGCTAAATCAGGGTCTGAATTTGAACTGAGCGATCCTCCCTGACTTGTTGCATCATCCGGACCTTCTGCATTTTCAATTGGACCACTTGCCATAATTAATCCCGACTCAAAGGGAAAGCTCGTGCCATTATTGTTGAAATACCCATAAGCATCCGAATTGTTTGTCGTAATGTTGTCGGCAGTTACACAGCCTGTTATGAGTGTGTCCTGAATAAGTTGCTCTGCGCTTAAGCTGTTGTTTGTTGTAATGTACTGGGCGCTTACTTGGCTTAAGCTCCAGATTAACAGTAGTAGGGTTAAAATCGGCTTTGTTTTCATGGTAAAGTTTTTATTAGCAATCAAAGATACAAAATTTTACATACAAAAAAAAATATTTTAACTTTGCAGATATTATGGGTCGAATTTTAGCAGTTGATTATGGATTTAAGCGTACCGGAATTGCGGTAACAGATTCTTTGCAGCTTATTGCAAATGGGTTGGAAACGATTCATACGAAAGATTTATTTGATTTTTTGAAAACTTATCTAGCGAAGGAGCCAGTTGATTGTATTGTGTTCGGGATGCCAACCCGTGATGACGGTTCAGACTCAGAACCGGTGCCTCACATCAAAGGGGCTATGAGAAAGTGTGAAAAACTTTTTCCGAAACTCTGTGTTGATAGTATTGATGAAAGTTATACTTCAATTATGGCATTTCAGGCGATGATTGATGGTGGAGTAAAAAAAATGAAGCGTCGTGACAAAGCATTAATTGATAAAGTTTCTGCCACGATTATTTTACAATCTTATATGGAATATAAACACAATAAAGCACTATGATATATCCTGTTGTTATGTATGGGCATCCGGTTTTACGGAAAAAAGCAGCCGAAATCGATCCGGAAACATTTGAAACTGAGCCACTTATTTCAAATATGTTTGAAACGATGTATCGGGCTAGCGGAGTTGGTCTGGCTGCACCTCAAATCGGAAAATCAATTCGTTTGTATGTGATTGATGCAAGCCCAATGGCTGAAGACTTTCCCGAATTGAAAGATTTTAAGCGGGTTTTTATTAATCCTGAGATTATTGATCATAGCGAATCCATGATTAGCATTGAGGAAGGATGCCTTAGCGTACCAAATATTCATGAGGAAGTTAATCGTTATGAGAGCTTTACCATTCGCTATCTTGATGAAAATTTAGAGGAAAAAGAAGAGGATTATGAAGGATTTAAAGCCATTGTTGTTCAACATGAATACGATCATCTCGATGGAATCATGTTTACCGATAAGGTTGCACCGATTAGGAAACGTTTGTTGCGGTCAAAATTAGCAGCTATTTCAAAAGGAAAAGTAAAAACAGATTATAAAATTATTATTGCATGAGAAACGGAATTCAATTATTATTTTGTTGCGTAATTTTGTTTAGTTTGCTGAGTTGTCAGTTAAATAATACAAGTGATGTTGACAGCAGGCAGGTTTTGTTAGACAGTATTCAAACCATGGAGGCGGATTTGCATTCTGACATTGAAGTTGATGCGAAAAAAGGGCAGAAGATGATAGCTATGTATTTGAACTTTTCGAATCGGTACAGAAAGGATAGCCTGAGCCCTGAATATCTTTTTCGTGCTGCTGAAATTGCCATGAACACCGATAAACCCATTGATGCCTGTTCATATCTATATCAAATTGAAAGACAATATGAAAATTTTGATAAACTGGCTGGTGTTTATTATTTGCTTGGATTTGTCAATCAAAATATGATTGGTGATTTAGAAAATGCAGAAGCCTATTATCAAAAGTTTCTTGAGCGATATCCAAACCATTCCAGAGCTGAGGAGGTAAAGACTATTCTCCAAAACTTGTATATTGACGATCTGGAGCTTGTTCGTCAGTTCGAAAGACAAAATGCTGAAGATTAAACAACCGTTTTTCTGCCAATAAGGCAAGGAGTGGTTTGAAGTTCGTAATTTTTATTATCTTTAAACGTGCAATTTGAAGAACAAATAAGGACAATGCCTTTTGTGCGTTTACTTTTTCCGTTGTTAATCGGGATTGCCTTTGGTATTCATTCGGGATTGTCACTTCCACCTGAATTTCCGCTTGTACTAGGAGTTTCCTGCTTTTTATTTTATGGATTGAAATCTATACGCGAATCATTTCGGTTTCGATATTTGCTTGCTATTCCAGTATTCCTTTTTCTTATCAGTACAGGTTGGTTTTTAACAACACAAGCTTTGAGTGAGAGCAATACTGTTGAATTGCCTGATGAAGCATTGTTAATTGCCCGTATTGACAATGAACCCAAGGAAACGGAAAAATCCATGTCAATACGAATATCTGTGGAGGCTTTTCGTCATAATGATAAATGGTATGCCGGTGAGGGGCAGGCTTTGGTGTATTTGCAAAAAGATTCACTTTCAAAAAAGCTGAATCCAGGAATGCTTATCAGTTTCCGACCAAATTTCAATGCAATTGAAAATGCCGGTAATCCAAATGAATTTGATTATGAAAAATACATGTCGTACCACATGATTGCATCGCAAACATATTTAAGGTCAGGGACATGGAAGGTGATTGGCGAATCAAATGAAATGGGTGTTCGGATGCTGTTTTTACAATTGCGACAAAAATTACTGCAAATTTATCTAGATGTTGGCTTGACAGGGGATGAGTATGCCGTTGCAGCTGCACTAAGTTTGGGTTATAAAGACAAACTTCAGGATGATATTCGCCATGCCTATTCATCTTCAGGAGCTATGCATGTGTTGGCTGTTAGTGGATTGCATGTAGGAATTATTTTTCTGGTGATGCAATCACTTCTGGGCTTTTTAAGACGAAAAAAATCCCTTATCCCGCTACAAGTTACATTGCTAATTTTAAGTATCTGGTTTTATGCTGCTTTAACTGGGCTTTCGCCGTCAGTTACGCGAGCTGCAATTATGTTTTCATTTATCAGTGTTGGGAAACTTTTCGGAAGAAATGTGAGTATTTACAATATTCTCGCTGCCTCTGCCTTTGTAACGCTGATAATTAATCCGCTAAATGCTGCTGCGCTGGGATTTTGGTTGTCTTACTCGGCTGTTTTGAGCATTGTTTTGTTTTTCCCGCCGATTTATCGTTTAATAAAACCCCGCTACGTTATACTTGATAAAGTTTGGTCATTAGTTGCTGTTTCTATAGCAGCTCAAATTGGAACAGCTCCTTTGACAATCTATTTTTTTAATCAGTTTTCAAACTATTTCATTCTGACAAATATTCTCGTAATTCCGATTGTCACTTTGATCATTTATTTGGCAATGTCTGTATTTGTCTTTTCGTTTATTCCTATTGTGGCGGCGTTTCTCGGAAAAATTCTTGCCTGGACGGTTTCTTTATTGAATACTTCCGTGTTTTGGATTGAATCATTGCCAGAATCTGTTTCTGAAAATCTGTATATGTCACAATTTCAAATGTTGATTTTATTTTTGGTGATTATTTGTTTTGCAGTGCTATATTTTTCTGCAAAACGACAACTTATCTGGCCGGCAATGTCATTGTTGATTTTGTTTTTTGGAATTAGCATCTTTCGCGACATCAAAAATCAAACAAAAGAAGTGTTTGTCGTGTATAATCTTCGTGGCAACTCAGGAATTAACTGTATTACAGGAGATGAACATGTGTTGTTTACGGATTTTGAAACTTTTGATGTGGAATCCACAAACAAACAACTTGGAAATTATTGGTTGGCTGAAGGGGTTTCCAAAGAAAAATTTGTCGATTTGAATCAATTCGGTCAGCAATACATGTTTACTAATTTGTTGCGGATTGATAATCGACGTGTGTTTCTGAAATCTGGATTTGTTGGGTTTGCTGGCATAAGGACTCTTATTTTGGTGGATGATTATTATGTAAACAAAATGATTGAGAAACCCATCAAATTGAATTATTTGATTTATACAGGAAATGCCAAATTGTCGCCAGAGAAATTAAACAGCTTGTTTGATTATGATTTAGTTATTTTAGATGCATCTTTACCTTATTATCAGAGGGAATACTTGATAACGGAATTTAAAAATGCTAATATTCCTTATTATGATGTGTCAGAACAAGGTGCATTTTTGCATGAACTATCCGGTTCTTAAGGGGACTACTAATAATTCTTTCGCATCAAGATTTTCAGCGTTTTTCATAGACAATGGAATTTTTATAAATAGCTATGGCTATTCAGAAAAATTTTCCATAATTTTGGCTGCACTCGGCATAGCTCAAGCAACCCTTCGGCAGGCTCAGGACATCGGCTTGGCTCTGCCCTCATTTTAATCATTAAATTTGTTTCTTGAAAGAAAAGAATTAATAGAAGGTCCCTTAAAGTTTTTTATATTTGCCTAAGTTATTTAAGAACGTGTTATGGGAACGAAGAAACGAATTATCATTGCCGGTGCCGGTGAAGTTGGGAAATATTTAGCAGAAATGCTGAGTAAGGAAAGTCATGATATTACAGTGATTGATACTAATAGTGAGCGTTTGGCTGCGATTGGATCACAATATGATTTAATGACGATACAAGGTTCAGGTTCGTCATTTAAAACACTGGAGGAAGCTAAAATTAAAGGAATTGACCTTTTTATCGCAGTAACACATTCTGAAGAAGTTAACTTGATAAGTGCTGTTTTAGCAAAACGCTTGGGAGCAAAGAAAACCATTGCCCGTATTGATAATCTTGAATACATTAATCCGCTTAGGAGAATGCATTTTATTAATATGGGTGTTGACCGGATGATTTATCCCGAGAAAATTGCTGCAAAAGAGATTATTAGTTTAATCCGGCAAACCGGTACGAATCAGATATTTGAGTTTTCTGGAGGGAGATTGAAGCTATTTGTTGTTACATTGGATGAGGATGCGCTAATTGTCAATATGAGTCTTAAAGAGGCAACTGCTTTTACAAACCGGGTTGATTATAGGGCTGTGGCTATTGAGCGAAAAAATAAAACTATCATACCTGGAGGCGATGATATTCTTAAAAGTGGTGATAATGTTTACGTAATTACCAGCCCGGAAGGAATTGATAGTTTATTGAAAAACTCAGGAAAGGAAAAGGAGAAAATTGAGAACGTTATGATTATTGGTGGTTCAAGAATCGGACAAAAAGTGGCGAGTGAATTATCTTCTACCTGTCGGGTAAAACTCTTGGAGTTTGATGAGAAAAAAGCGCTAGAACTTGCTGAAAAGCTGGATCGTAGTATGGTGTTGCACGGAGATGGAAGAAGTCTTGATCTATTGGTTGAGGAAGATATCCAGAAAATGGATGCTTTTATTGCTGTTACGGGTGATTCTGAAACCAATATTTTGACTTGTGCTTTGGCTAATAAGTTTGGTGTAAAACGGACAATTGCAGAAATTGAAAATTTTGATTATTTCGATATTGCTACCAAAATGGGAATCGAATCCATTATCAACAAAAAACTCAGTGCTGCATCACATATTTATACCTTTACCATGAATGCAGAAGTTGCTGCAATTAAATGTTTGACTGGGACTGATGCAGAATTGCTTGAATTTGTTGTCAATGAAGGTACAAAAATCACCAAAAACACCCTTAGGAAAATCAACTTTCCTGCTGAAGCAATCATTGGTGGAATTATTCGTGGAAATAAAAGTTTTATTGCAAAAGGTGATACACAAATTAAAGTTGGAGACAAAGTGGTTGTCTTCTCATTGCCGTCTGCCTTGCAGAAAGTAGAAAGCTTTTTTACTTAACCCGTAAAATCCATATCATTCCCTTTGTGCAGATGCAAGGTGATACGCTGAGTGTGCCGAAGTGCGCCTAAGCCTGCAGACATAGTATGCTAGTTCAAGGCTTTAGCAACGAAGCAGATGTGCAAAGATAATGGCGCATTACCCCAAATTTGAGTTAAGGGGACTTCTAATAATTCTTTCGCATCAAGATTTTCAGCGTTTT
>CAYOUD010000055.1:0-14892 GCA_964407055.1 uncultured Bacteroidales bacterium
TAATGTTTTAACTTGCTGCAACTCATTTTTCTATTAACTCAAATTTGCACAAAGGGAATGGCATGAATTTTCCGGGTTAATAAACGAATGCATTTATTCTCCACGTAATGCCTCTCGGATTGCAATCTTTGTATCGCCGCGCCATGCGGTAACAAAAGCATCTCCCACTAGTGGACGCACCATGATTTTCACTGCCTGTCCTGCGGTTTTATATGATTCAAAGCCGTCAATAAAATACACAGTAACATTGCCTGTGTTCATGCTTGCAATGGGATAAGGATCAAATGCCTCACGATAATTTTGCAGTTGTTCAGCAGGTAATGGATTTGAAAAAGCGCCTATCTGGATTCGGAAACTAATTTCCTGATTCAAATTTTCATCATTCAGTGTTTGGGGCTCTACGGTAAGCTGTGTGTTTTGCAAAATAGTTTCTGCTTGTGCTCTGAAAACTCTTTCCCCTCCACTAAATGCCACAATAAATGCATCAGCAATGCTCCGGTTAACAATGCCTTTTTCCTGCAATGCCTGATTGTAACTTCGATATTTTCCATGGAAATATTTGTAATATCCGTTCCCCTCACGATGATAAAAATCAGCAGATACACCACGAATATTATCCTGATTTATTACTCTGCTAAAAGCTCCGAGCTGTATGCTGTAAAACGTAGATTGATTATCATCCAAAACAGGAACAACTGTGAGCTGATTTGTAGGTTGAACTTCAACTTGTGCATTCGCTTCATCCTGCTGAGCCATAAAGTTTTCCTGAGCGGCAGTCAAAATGCGGAATTCTGCAGGTAAATCTTTTTCAAGATAACGTAAATCACGCGCTCTAGCTAGACTGATACGCTCCCTATTTAAGTAAGCCACCGGAAAAGCATCCGTAAAGCCTTGATTTTTAACCTGCGGTAAAGCATCGCGCCATGAATTACTATTGTAAAATTTACCCGCAAGATACCGATATATATTTCGTTCAGGAACTTGCTCATCCACCACTGGAGAAATACCGCGGAAAACGGTATCATTTAAGGGCCGTGAATAGGCAACCATTTGAATGCGGTAATACAATGCGTCATCGCCGGAATTCGCCATATTATCATCAACTTGTATTACCTGTTCATTAATCTGAACGACATCTTGTTGCTCATCAGAAACATCCGGCTGATTTGTATCATCGGCATTATCAGATTGCGTTAAATCCCGTGTTTCAGTTTGAGAGGCATCCTCCGCTTCAGCTTGATCGTCATTCTCATTTTCTAAATTATCCGTAAAATCCGCTTCAAAACCTGTCTCATCTGTTGTTTTAACTTCTGTGTCATCCGGTTCTATATCAGCAACACCATTATACTCATTTTCCACTTGTTCTGAATCGGAGTTATCAACTGAATCAGCCATTTCCGAATTCCCCACCGCTTCAGTATCTGCCTGCACAATATTTTCCGTTTCATCAGAATTTGATTCAAGATCAGTATCATCTTGTTGTTCGGTGTTTTCAGCGATCAGCTCGTCATCCACAGAAACATTCTCTGATTCAGGACAATACGTTTTAATATAAGCCTCTAATGCATCATCAGAAATTTCAGAGCGCTCATGCATTTCAACACTTTGTATTAATTGATTGGCTTCAATCAACAATCCGTGTGCATACTGCAATTGTTTTAATTTCAGCTTGGGTTCCGCCTCGTTTTCCTGAATAATTTCAAGTTGTTTTGATGCGACTTGATTCAAACTGTCTGCAATGCTGTAAACTGTTTCAATAAGCGGATTGTCGTTTACAGTTTTTCCCTTAAAATTAAAATACCAGCCTTGCCGTTCAACTTTATATTCAGTTTGTTTAATCGATGCTTTGGTTTGTTTAGTTTCAAGTTTTTCCAACTGTTTCAAGCTGCGTTCATCCACCTGCTCTGCATTTCGTGTCTCAGTAATTGCTTGTTGAATTTCATTTATTTTCCCTTCAGACTTAGCGATTCGGCTATCTAACTTTTCTTTTGTCTTCCGCTCTGACGGAGGAAGTGCAATGCCAGATGCTTCATAAGTGTCAAGCTGAATATCCGTAAAGTTTTTATCAACAGGGATTTTGGGTTCTGCCAAACGGTTCATTTTATTTACCAAATCATACCATGCTCCCGGAATGGGGTCTGAAGGACTTGTTCGCACAGTATTTATTAGCGCTTCCTGGGTTTGTAATAAATCCATTTGTGCATTCATGTGATTTGCTAAACGGGTAATGTTGCGATGAATTTGAATCGGAGTCATGTCTAGATTTGCAGCGTGACTTCTTGGATCAAAATCATCCACTAAATCGGGAATTTGTCGGTCTTTTATTAATCCTATATCTTGCAAATACTCAATTGTTTCCTGATTTTTTTTGATTTTACTTTTAAGCACAGGTTGAGCCTGATCATAAATATCCGTAACCTCCTCAGCGATCTCGAAACGGATGGCATCCTCTTGGCGCCTTAATTCAGCAAGTTCCTCTGATTCTGGATTTTCCGTAATTTTTGTACGCACAACTTCCCGTGTACCAAATAAAGAATCTGTTAATTGAAATGCATACTCACGTGCTTGCTCATCTTTTTCAACAATTAAAGGCGCTTTACTTTGATCAACCGGATTAACAAATGGATTTTTTACTTCAACCCGGGTTAATTCATCGTTAGTTTCTCTAATAATGGCTTTGATCGTATTCGTATTCGGTCTTTTCTCGGACGATTCAGCGGCAATCTCAACTCCCGTAATATCCTGACTCAGCTGACGTAAAATCTGATTTGCTGCCCTAATTTTTTCATTCCCTTTATCAAGAAAACTCATTTTTCGAATGGGATTCTTGGTGTTTTTTGCAGATATTTCAAAACTTTCCGCTTCATCTGATAAACGAACCGCCTCTTCAATTTGTCCTTTCAGCATAGCAATAAAACCCGCACTGCCTTCTGTAAAGTGATACAACTCATTTGTCAAAACTTTGTTAAGTTCTTGTTCTTCATCCAAAATTGCCTTGTTTAGATCAATTGCATTTTGGATTATATCTTTTTGAGACTCCCGCAAGGCAACCACTTCCTCCTGAGACGCAACATCCTTAACTGCTGACAATTGAGACGACTGTTTTTCGTTGAAATCTGCTAACGCAGTTTCCGTTTCAGCACGTTTTTCATTCACAGCATTCAAACTTTTCCGGGTTTCGCTCACGAAGCGCTCACGTTCAGTATCCGACTGAAATATATCCGGATATTTTATTTCTACTTCAGAATTAGTATCAGGCGTTGCATTTGAGTTTTCCTCCAAATCGGTATCTGTTTCATCTTGCTCGTTATCAACAAATAAACCTGTGTCAGAAATGCGTTCTTCAATTATTTTGTTATTCTCTTCAAACCGTTGGATTTGTTCATTCATGGTTTTCCACAAGTCCGATTTTTGCAGCTCATCGGCTGATTCTAATTGTTCCTTGATGGATTTTATTTCTTCAGTTGCGGTATGGCGTTCCGTAATAGCAATTTCTAAGTCAGGATTTTCGGCAATAACAGATTCAGAGAAACTTTCCTCCTTAGTCTCTTCTGTTTTTATGAGGGTTTCTTGAATTTGAGTCTGATAATTAGGCCGCTCAAACCAGGGTTCAATGTCATAATTTGACCGGTTGGCACGTTGTATTTCACGTTGAATATTACTTAAACGATTAAGTCGGGCTGCTGTAAGTTTTTGTTCTACAGCATGAATTTCGTCAATCGGAATTTCAACGGGATCATCAACTGATTTTAAGTTGCTTTTATTATCCTTTAATAAGCTAAGTGCAATGTCTGAAGCATCCTGTTTGGTCTTCAAGCTTTGATAATCGTATTCCAATTCCGACAATTCAGCTATTTGCTCGTTCTGGTCTTGCCTCATCTGTTCATGATTTGCAATCGACTCATTCGTAATATCCCCGAGGGCTCCTTCTTCCTGCTGATTTTTCAATGCTTGCTTTATTTTCTCAATCGTTGTTTTTAGTGACGTAAGCTTAGCTTGAGTTTTTGCATTATCAGTCTCCAGAGCATCAATCAAATCAAAATCATCATAATCACCTATCACGCGCTCTGTATTATCAGATAAGGCATTCAACTTTGTCTGAACCGGTTTTCCCGGAATTTGATCATTTTTTAGATTGAGCTCCTGAACCATAGATCCAAAGGCATCAACATCTGCATTCAAGGCTGAAATCTTTTCATCATACTTTTTGACGGCATCCAATCCGGCAATAGCCAACAAACTATCCTGTGATGCCCATGCATCTGCGGTGAATTGTTCGAATTGATTTTGCTCAGATGTCAATTCATCACGAATCGTATTTAAACGCTGTAGGTTTTTCTCAATCTGAGCTTTTTGATTTTTATATTCAGTAAGTTCAATGGAAACTAAATCATCTTCACTTTCATTTTGGGCAAGTGCTAAATTAGTGGAATCACTCGTCACCTCATCCGTTTCAAAAGTATCATCCGAAGTATTGTCATCCCGAGTTTCCAGATTGCTGGCAAGTAAATTTACCTCAAGTTTTGATGTTTTGATTAAATCCTGCATGGTTTCAATCTTCAGTTTTTCAGGATCTTTATTTATCAAGATTTTGTATATACTGACACGTTCATTTTCCGAATCGCGACGAGAAGCAAAAATGGCGAAATTATCTGCAGAGTCATTTACATAAAGCATATCATCCATCGGAGAATTTATCGGAAAATCCATGTTTTTAGGGATACCCCAATTTCCCGTGTTTTCATCCCATTGGCTTCGGAAAATATCATATCCACCCATACTGTTATGCCCTTTTGAGCAAAAAAAGAGTTGCTTGCCATCAGGATGTAGATAGGCAAAATCTTCATCTTCGGTTGTATTGATAATTTTACCTAGCATTTCTGCCTCTCCCCAGCTTCCATCTTTCTCTCTTACAACCGCGTACAAATCCCTACCCGTCTTTCCACGTCGCCCATAACTACTAAATAAAATGTAATTATCATTATTTGCGATAAACATAATGGGATTTTTCTCACGCTTTCTGTCATAACGACTTTGAAAATCCGGGTGTTTTCGCACAAATCGGCCGCCCATTTCTTCAAGATTATAGGAATAGAAAAAGTCACTCATTGTGAGCTTTTTGCTTTCAATCACATTGAGCAAGTAAGCATATTCTACGAGTTTTTTTCCATTTTCTGCCATTGCAATTTGCCGATGTACCGGCAGGTTTTCTTTTTCATTTGATGGCAAGTCAGATTTCAAGAAGGTGTTATAGTTATTAATTGCCTTGTCAAACATATAGCGATAGTGATTCGCAAGTCCCAGGAAATAATATGCCTCAGGCATTTTTCCCGATTGAGTAATAATTTTCAAATAATCAATAGCCTGTTCCAAATCGCTGTTTAAATAGACCAAACACTCCGCATATTTTAGGCGGAAATACAGTTCATCATTGTAAAGACTGAGCAATCGAGAGAAAACCTGAGCTGCAAATTGATAATTTTCGACCACTAGGCTATCTTCTGCAGATTGTAAAAGCGCCTGCTCCTTTGGATTAAGTTCAACTGTCTGTGCCCTCAAATTAGATGAAAGCAAAAGTAATACAGCGCTTAATAAAAATAAAATATGTCGAAAATACCCCTTCAAAATCAAATGATTTTATTATCTTTAAGATTCTTTATAAAAATAACATTTTTTCACGTTGTTTAAAAAACTTGTTAGAAAATGTAAAAATAAAAGCAATTTTCAAGTATTGAGTGAATAATATCTTGCAAGTCTAAGTATATTTGTCGAACGAAAAAACAAGAACAAAATGGAAGCATTACAAGCCGGAGATAAAGCTCCCGATTTTCGAGGTACAGACCAAAATGGAAACCTGATTAAACAATCCGATTTTTCAGGGAAAAAATTGATTTTATATTTCTATCCGAAAGACAATACGCCGGGATGCACTGCAGAAGCCTGCGATTTCAGAGACAATTATGAAATGTGGTTATCTAAAGGATATGCCGTCGTGGGAGTAAGTGCCGACAGTGAAGCATCACACAAGGAATTTACAGAAAAGCACGAGTTACCGTTTCCGCTGATTGCCGATGAGGATAAATCCATCATTCAGGCATATGGCGTTTGGGGTGAAAAAAATCTCTACGGAAAAAAATCAATGGGAATCAAACGTACAACCTTTGTCATTGATGAAAAAAGCGTAATTACAAAGATCTTTAAACAAGTTAAATCAAAAACACATACTAATCAGATTTTAGAAAAAATAAATTTATAAGTCTAATAATAAATAAAATCCAATCAAATTATGGCAAAAAAAGAAGCACAGGATATTCGCAACGAAAAACTGAAAGCAATGCAGTTGGCTGTCGGTAAAATTGAAAAAGATTTTGGAAAAGGGTCTATCATGAAACTTGGAGACAAGGTAATCGAAGATATCCCGGTTATTTCCTCAGGTTCAATCCAATTAGACTATGCACTGGGTGTGGGAGGCTATCCACGCGGCCGTGTTGTTGAAATTTATGGTCCGGAATCTTCAGGTAAAACAACGTTGGCAATTCATGCCATCGCAGAAGCCCAAAAAAATGGCGGAATTGCCGCAATCATTGATGCTGAACACGCATTTGACCGTTTTTACGCTGAAAAACTGGGCGTTGACGTTGAAAATCTTTTCATCTCACAACCTGACAATGGTGAACAGGCGCTTGAAATTACTGACAATCTGATTCGTTCAGGAGCAATTGATATTATCGTGATTGACTCCGTTGCTGCACTTACACCAAAAGCTGAAATCGAAGGCGATATGGGCGACTCCAAAATGGGATTACAAGCTCGTCTCATGTCTCAGGCACTGCGTAAACTGACAGCAAATATCAGCCGTACGCATACAACTTGCATTTTCGTTAATCAGCTTCGTGAAAAAATTGGCGTCATGTTTGGAAATCCCGAAACAACAACCGGTGGAAATGCACTAAAATTTTATTCCAGTATCCGGATCGATATTCGCCGTTCATCACAAATTAAAGACACTACCAACGTAACCGGAAACCGTACAAAAGTAAAAGTTGTCAAAAATAAACTTGCACCACCATTCCGTCGTGCTGAATTTGACATCATGTATGGAGAGGGAATCTCTAAAATCGGAGAAATTATTGACATGGGTGTAGATTTAGAAATTCTACAAAAAAGCGGCTCTTGGTTCTCTTACAATGAAACCCGTTTGGGACAAGGAAGAGATGCTGTAAAAGCCCTATTATTAGATAATCCTGAACTCAGTGAAGAACTCGAAGCCAAAATCCGCGCAAAACTCAATGAAAATAAATAAAATATGAAGCATTGTCTTAAATATATTGCATTCATTTTCATAATCGCTGGATTTGCTGCATGTAATCCGGACAAAAAAGATGTTGAGACCTCTGATGAAGCGGTTGAAACAACTGATAGTTTAAGTATTGAGTCCTTCTCAGAAAAAATCCGGGAAAACCCAAAAAATCCAGAACTGTTTATTAAACGCTCTGAACTTTATGCTGAAAAAGGAAATGTTGATGAAGCTATTAATGATTTAAACATCTCACTCAAACTAGATTCGCTTGAAGCAAATGTGTATTACAAATTAATTGATTATCATATGCTGAAAGGACAGTCAGGGAAAGCCAAAATGGCTGCAGAAACTTGTCTGAAGCGACTCCCCGGTGACAAGGAAGCATTGCTGCGGCTGGCTCAGATCTACTATTACGTTGAAGACTACATGCAAGCGCTGGAATATGTTAGACAAATCAAATCATATAACCATCAGGATGCAGATACTTATTTCATTGAAGCATTAATTTTTCGCGAAATGAATGTTCCTGCAAAAGCAATCGAAAGCTTACAAACAGTATTGGAATATGATTCAGAGTACATTGCAGCTTATAATTTGCTCGGACAATTATTCATGAATGCCGAAGATGTTTTAGCACTTGAGTATTACAAAGCCGGGCTGATGAAAGCTCCTGGAAATGTTGAATTAATGTACAATCTGGGTTTCTACTATCAAGAAAACAATCAGCAGCAATTAGCGCTTGAACAATACGACAAATTGCTAGAAGTTACTGATAGCACACACTACGGAGCGCTGTACAATTCTGCATACATTAATCTGGTGCACCTGGACAACTACAATCAAGCAATTAAACTTTTTACGAATGCAATCGCGGTTGACAGCACGGCGTATAAAGCATTTTATAATCGAGGATATGCTTACGAATTGCTCGGGAAATATGCAGATGCAAAAGCTAATTATTACAAAGCACTGGAAATTGTCCCAAACTACCCCTTGGCAATACAAGGACTTAATACTTTAGAAAATAAATAGTTAAACATTAAACCGCAAATCATAGCGGCTACTAAAAATTACATATTTATGAAACGAATCTGGAAATACACATTGTTTTTACCGTTGCTGGCACTAATTTCCTGCGGTAACATGACAGAAGATACAGCAAAAAATGAAGATAAACTTGTCATTAATAACAACCTGACAGAAGAAGAAATAGCTCAGGGAATTCTAACTCCCGAAGTACTTTGGAAATTCAATCGTATCGGAAGTGCAGTACAGTCTCCCGATGGAAAAACTGTGGCATTTTCAATCACAAAATACAGCCTTAAAGAAAACAGAGGATTAACCCATATTTACCTTATCCCGATAGAAGGTGGTGATATGACACAATTAACGGATGGAAACACAAGCTGTTATCACCCGGAGTGGATTAATGACGGAGAGCGAATTGCCTATCTTTCTTCTGACGATACCGGAACTCAGATATGGTCAGTAAGTCAGGAAGGAAACGATGCAAAAAAAATGACAGAAATTGAGGAGGGTATTTCCCACTTCGATTTTGCTCCAAACGGAGAAAAACTTCTTTTCTGTGCGGATGTTAAACTGGAAGAAAGCACCGAGGATATTTATCCCGATTTACCGAAAGCCAATGTACATATGGCTGAAGCGTTGATGTATCGCCATTGGAATCAGTGGAAAGATGAATCCTATTCGCATATTTTTATCGCAAAAACCGGTGAAGTTATCACCGAAGGAAAAGATATTTTAAAAGGCGAAAAATACGATGCTCCCTTATCTCCATATTTTGATTTTTCAGAAATCTCATGGTCTCCGAATTCTGACATGATTACATACACCTGCAAAAAAATGAGCAAAAATGAATATGCAGTAAGCACAGATTCGGATATTTATTTGTTTCATTGCGAAAGCGAAGATACCGAAAACATTTCAGCCCCAAATTCGGGATACGACAAATATTCCACATTCTCGAATGACGGAAGTAAGATTGCCTGGGAACAAATGAAAATTGCAGGATATGAATCGGACCGGACTCGCCTTGTCGTCTATGATTTGAACGATAAATCATTGACAAACTA
Organism: uncultured Bacteroidales bacterium; assembly: GCA_964407055.1. GTDB lineage: Bacteria > Bacteroidota > Bacteroidia > Bacteroidales > ML635J-15 > JAQIBY01. The sequence goes on from CAYOUD010000055.1 coordinate 9,394, forward strand.
CACTGAAGATTTCGACCAAACAGTCGGATCTGTGAATTGGAGTGCTAATGATGAGGAAATCTATTTCATTTCCGGTATCAATGCAACCTATCAAATTTATAAAATCGCGCTTAACACAGGTGAAATCATCCAATTAACAGAAGGTTGGCACAATTACAACAGCATCCAATTACACAAAGACCACTTGCTGGCAAATCGAATGAGCATGTCTCAGGCAAGCGAACTTTATATGGTGGATATGGATGGAAATGACCGTCAGTTAACAGCTGTTAACCAATTTATTTATGATGAGATAAAAATGGGTGAAGTTCGTGACGAATGGATCGAAACAACTGACGGTAAAAAAATGCTTGTTTGGTTGATTCTACCACCAAATTTTGATGAAAACAAAGAATATCCTGCAATTTTATATTGTCAGGGCGGGCCGCAATCTGCTATTTCTCAGTTTTTCTCATACCGTTGGAATTTCCAAATTATGGCAGCTAACGGATATGTGATTATCGCACCAAACCGTCGCGGACTACCAAGCTTCGGCACCGAATGGAACGAACAAATCTCCGGCGATTACGGTGGTCAAAACATGAAAGATTATCTGTCTGCTACCGATGCAATGGCCAAAAAACCCTTCATTGACAAAAACAGAATCGGAGCAATTGGCGCATCTTACGGCGGATTTTCAGTATTCTGGCTCGCAGGACATCATGAAGGCCGCTTTAATGCATTCATATCACATTGCGGAATGTTTAATTTAGAAAGTCAATACAATGCAACCGACGAATATTTCTTTGTAAATCACGACTTAGGTGGTGCATATTGGGAAAAAGACAATGAAATTGCACAAAATTCCTATGCAAATTCACCCCACCGTTTTGTGGACAAATGGGATACTCCTATTTTGATAATTACCGGCGAAAATGATTTCCGAATTCCTTATACAGAAAGTTTGCAAGCATTTAACGCCGCACAATTAAATGGTGTTGAAAGCAAATTGCTGGTATTCCCCGATGAAACCCATTTTGTTCTCAAACCACAAAACGCTATCTTATGGCAGCGGGAATTTAAAAATTGGTTAGATACTTATTTGAAATAAATTACTCCAATAATATTAAAAGCTTCTCTGAACTAAGGTTTAGAGAAGCTTTTAATTAATATGCCCAACACAATTGTAATGAATTTTAATGCAACAGACATATTTCACATTAACAATGAGAGTGCATTTAATGCCCTTGCAATTAAAATTTTCAATTTTCAATATCATCACAATCAAACCTACCGAAAGTATCTTGATTTATTAAAGATTAACATCTCAGAGATTCTCCATTATCAGGACATTCCCTGTATGCCGATTGATTTTTTTAAAAATCACAAAATTATGTCTATGAATTTCACGCCCGAATTGGAATTTCACAGCAGTAAAACCACCGGAGCCAAAGCCTCGGTTCATTATGTAAAAGACACAAAATTATACAAAGCGAGTTTGACAAAAGGATTCAGGCTTTTCCTAGGTGATGCAGCATCGTATGCTATTTTCGCTTTGCTCCCGTCTTATCTTGAAAGAAAAAATGCCTCGCTGGTTCACATGGTAAAGATTTTGATGGAGGAAAATCCGAATCAAGATGGTGGTTTTTATTTGCACAATCATGCACAATTAATCAAAGACATCTGCGAAGCGCAAAAAAAAGGAAGAAAAATCATACTTTGGGGAGTCAGTTTTGCATTGCTCGACCTTGCCGAAGCCCACGCTGCTGAAATTCAAGGCATCCGCATAATAGAAACCGGCGGTATGAAAGGTAACCGACAGGAAATTACACGAGAATCACTTCATAAAACGCTGATTGAGGCTTTTTCTCCAAGCACTATTGATTCTGAATATGGCATGACAGAATTGCTTTCGCAAGCTTGGTCATTGAATGGAAATCCGTTCAACAGCCCGCCGTGGATGAAGATCTTCATTCGCGACATGCATGACCCACGCGCTTATCTGAAACATGGAAAGTCCGGATTAATCAATGTGATTGATTTGGCAAACATCCATACTTGTGCTTTCATCGAAACTCAGGATATTGGAATGCAAAGTGGAAATGGATTTGAAGTGCTGGGACGCATGGACAACAGTGAAATTAGGGGATGTAATTTAATGGCGCAATAAAAAAACCACTCGTTGAGTGGTTTCCTTTGTTGACCTGCTAGGACTTGAACCTAAAATTCAAGAACCAGAATCTTGCGTGTTGCCAATTACACCACAGGTCAATTTTTTGTTGTCCGACAAGGATTCGAACCTTGAACGGCTGCACCAAAAACAGCTGTGTTACCATTACACCATCGGACAAATTCCCATTAGGGACTGCAAAAATATGAATTTTATTTTAAATCCAAACATTTATTTAAAAAATATTCCTCTTTTCATATTTGAATTTCAAATTGTATCTTTGCTACAAACAGTTTACTATGATTGTTTTTTAGATTAGATAGCAAAAAGATAGCCAAATAATGTTAAATAAAATACCGGATTTCATCCAAAATACACCCTGGCAAAATCACTTGTGGCGCGTCCCAACAACGGAAAAGGTGCTATACCTTACTTTTGATGATGGACCAACTCCTGGAGTAACAAGCAAAACGCTTGAAATCCTGGATAAATTCAATGCAAAAGCAAGTTTCTTTTGTCTGGGAAGAAATGCTGAACATCATCCTGATTTAATTGAAAATATCCTAAAAAAAGGACATCGGCTGGGAAACCACTCCTACTCCCATTTAAAAGGTTATCGTACTGGTACAGACATTTACCTTGAAGACGTTAAACTTGCAGCCCGTTTCTTAAAAACAAAATTATTCCGTCCGCCTTACGGAAGAATTCGGGTGAAACAAGCCAAACGCATTACAAATTATTTTCAGATAGTAATGTGGGATGTTTTAAGTCATGATTACAACCGAAAAATCTCTGCAGATAAATGCTATCGAAATGTGGTGAATTTTGTCCAACCCGGTTCAATTATTGTTTTTCACGATTCAGAAAAAGCTGCACCCAATATGTTGAAAGCTTTACCCAAAACGCTCGAAACTTTAACAAAACAAGGATATCGATTTGATGTAATTCCTTACGAATATGACAAATAAAAAAGCCACCTGTTTTGTGCATTGCATGACCCAAATTTTGTTTTTTTTAAAAAATTGATGTAATTTATTGTTGTCCGACAATGCTTTTGAGATTCCTCCCCGCTTGCCAGCGGTTTGGAATGACAAGGTTTTTCAGTGTTAAGGTTGGTTGGGGAGCAATTGATTTCGGAAATTTAAAATATGTAATTTTCATACCAGTTAAAAGACCCTGAAAGGGTCAAATTTTAATAGCCCGGGTAAGCGAGGGACGAGCGTAACCCGGGTTTGAAAATTAGACATATAGAAGTTTTTGGCGGAAAATTTGCCTTTTCTGCAAATTTTATGACAAAAATTAGAGATTATTGGATGAAAGAATATTCTATATAAATGTCTTCGTTGGTATCAAAAATTGCTTTTACATGACCCAAATCCCAAGATTTAAAATCTAACTTATTAATTATCAATGACTTTTGTTTGGAGCGTCGTTGTGGTGCACAAAACAAGGATATCGATTTGATGTAATTCCTTACGAATATGACAAATAAAAAAGCCATCCGATAACCAGCGGATGGCTTTAATCAATAAATTCAATTTCATTATCTTGACTTCATCAATCGTAAAATTTCTTTTTTCCCATTCAACTGTATCGAATAAATGTACGTTCCTGCACATAAATTACTTCCGGCAAAATGAAACCGATTCAATCCCAGACTAACGGCTAAATCTTCCTTGTAAACCAAATTTCCCAACACATTATACACCTCCAATTTCGCATTTCCTTGCTGAGCAGATTCAAGCTCTATTTGAGTCTGTTCAGAAAACGGATTCGGAAATGCTGCTTTTGCGCTAAACACATCAATGCTTTTAGGTAACCCAACTGGGGCATCAACAAAAATAGACATGGAAGTATCATCAACTTGTTGCGTTGATGCAATAGGAGTTCCAAAGAAATCAATGTATGGAGTGATGTATAAAATCATTGGAAATTCACCTTGCTCGGTGGGTTCGCCATACAGATTCACGCAATATCTGGTGTCCGGGTTTGTCACTAAAAATTCTTCTTCATTTTTATACCAGTTCATTCCGGGAGGTAAACCAACCACAGAATCAATAACAATGGAATGAATAACATCGAAACCCGCATAAGAATCCGGTGGAATAATTGTAACCGTATAGTCATAATTTTCAAACTGAATTGCATCTGGTAAAGGCAAAGGCACAACTTCTCCAGGATTTGCAGTGTCTTCAACTGTAGGGTCGGGAGTGCAATCTTGTGCTGCACTATACATAAACACTCCTGAAAGCAGCATGATTAAAGAAAAAAGATATATTTTTTTCATAATAAAAATAATTGGTTTCCGAATCAAAGTTAGGGATTTTTTAGAAAAAACAAATTTTATTTCGTTATTCTTCGATAAAATAAAAATCGCAATCAAAAAGGCAATTTTTGCACATCAACATTTCCCCCTGAAATAATGATGCCAATTCGCTGCTTTTTAAAGACTTCCTTGTTCTCCAGCACACAGGCTAGAGGAACAGCACCACTCGGCTCAACAACAATTTTCATTCGCTCGTACAGATATTGCATTGCAAGTACAATTGACTCCTCACTACAAGTAAGAATATCTGTCAAATGATTTTTTAGCACATGAAAAGTAGCATCCGACAAGGAAGTCAGCAAACCATCCGCCATTGTTTTTGGCGACACTGAAGGAATAAGTTTTCCAGCATCCAACGAGCGTTTTGCATCATCGGCAGCTTTTGGTTCGGTACCGTAAAGTTTTATGTTGGAATACAAAGCTTTTGACGCAATTGCAGTCCCACTCATTAAGCCGCCGCCACCAACAGGAGCAACGATTGCATCTATATCGTTGACCTCTTCCAACAATTCTTTTGCAGCGGTTCCCTGTCCTGCTATTACATGAAAATTATTGTAAGGATGAATAAAACTTGCGCCTGTTTTTTCCTGTACCTTTTTCAGTGTTGTTTCTCTCGCTTCGAGTGTGGGTTCACAAAAAAATATTTCAGCACCATAATTTCTAACGGCATCAATTTTTACTTGTGGTGCATTTTTCGGCATGACAATATATGCGGGTACACCGGCTTGTTTTGCCGCTAGACTTAAAGCCTGTGCATGATTTCCAGAAGAGTGAGTGCAAACTCCTTTTGACAATTCATCTTTCGGTAAATTTTGTACTGCGTTTGTTGCTCCACGAAATTTAAACGCACCGACTTTCTGAAAATTTTCACACTTGAAAAATAACTCACAACCTGCAATTTCATTCAATGATTTTGAACTTAATACCGGGGTTTTATGCACAAATTGAGCAATTCGTTTTGATGCATTTTCAACATCAGAAAAACCAGGAATTTGTATCATAATTCAGGAATAATTGCAGATTC
>CAYOUD010000056.1:0-14868 GCA_964407055.1 uncultured Bacteroidales bacterium
AGATCAGAATTATTAAATAATTCTTGAAAGTCATAATTTAGGATATGATATTCATAGACACAATTAGAACAATTGTTCTCTTTTTTGCATTGTTCTATAAAAACTTCTGTATTTTTTTGTAAATCACTGCTTTTACGAATTTGCCCTTCGTTAAAAAAGAATTTTATGGGCTTTTTTGCATTAACACAATATTTACGATTTTCGCCTTTGGCTTTATCTAATAAAATAAGTGGACTGCCAAGATTATTTTCAATATCCGTTCCGCTTCCAGCAAAGAAATCAAAAATCGAAACTTGGGTAGTATATCTATCGTAAATAAATACAGGTAACCACTCTTCAAAGCTTTCCCCGAAAATTTCGAGTTTTAGCTTTGAAGCTTCATCAAATGCTTTTTTATTAATATTTTTTGCCATAATTTATCGTTCTCTGATTCTGGTCTTTGCTTGTGCCTAACTACTTGCTAAACGCAACTGTATTGCGTTTATTTCCACTATATCTACTCCTTTGCTTTTTGTAAGGTGTTGATATAGTGATGTATAAAAATTTGATTGCATTTTGTTATTCGTTTATTTAGCTTAGTTGATGTAAACTTAATGAAAATTCATAAAACCAACAAATCTCTGGGGCTTTTCAACTTTTTGAGGGCATTATTGCTCACATGCGTGTAAAATTAGTTGTTTTATTCTGTTTATGCCCCACCTTTCTACTTAGTCTCTCGTAAATTCAATATGCAACTTTGCTTTTGCATGCATTGCACGGAATATTTTATTTATGGTAGCTAAAGTCGCACTGCTTTTTCCATTCTCCAATTTGGAAACCTGAGCTTTTTGTACTCCAATGAGTTTTCCGAGTTCCGCTTGACTAAGGTTCCTGCGTTTTCGAATTTCTTTAATTTTCTCGCCCAACATTTCCATTGTCAATTCAAACTCATACTTGTCTCTTTCCGGTGTGCCTTTTTCACCAATATACTTTTCTTTAAGGTCTTCGAGTGTTTTATATTTTTTAGCTGCCATAAGTCCTCCTTTTATTTGTTATCAAAATATTCCTGTTTTAATCGTTCGGCTTTTTGAATTTCGTTTGTTGGGGTTTTGTTCGTTTTTCTTACTATTCCATGCGTACCAACAATCAGCGTTTCTGATTTGCCTTCTTTGTCCCAGAAAGCAAAAAGCCGCTAAAATTTATTGTTCTCATCTAATCGAAACTCATAAATTCCATTTGTTCCTTGCAGCTTCTTAAACCAATGCCCGTGAATTCGCGCCTGTGTTTTTCTCATAGCTTTAAACAATTTGTTTCGAGCTTTTTCATCAAGCTCTCCAATAAATTCTTCAGCCTTTTTGAGAAATATCACTTCTATTGGTTTTTCATTCTCCATATATTTATTTAACGATTAAAACAATTTAATGTTTCCAAAGATAGAAACTTTATTTTGATAAGCAAAGTTTTATTTTGGTTTGTGTAGTTATTCTCAGCTTGCCCATAACTCGTTTATATATACACCTACCCCACCAAATCCTGAAAAACAAAGCTCTATCCGCGTGTTAAGCATTTATAAACGAGTTTCCCTGTTTTCTTGCGAAAGACAGGATAAATTATGCAAAAATCGGTAGGTTTTGGGGGATTTTGTGAGGCATTTGAATTTCTGCCCAACTGGCAGCGCATTAGTGTGTAGCATACTGCTGTGGCGTCACTACAATGTATAAGGGCTTATTCCGAAAGGTTTTCTAACAGTTTGTCAATATCTTCTTCTGTGCTTTTTAGTTTGTTTCGGCAACTTTTAATTAAGTCGAGTGCCCTAGAAACTCGGGATGATAATTCATCCATGTCAGGTTGTCCTTCTTCAATTTCATTGATGATGGTTTCGATTTCAGCAATAGCCTTTGCGTATGATTCATTGTTTTTTGCCATGATTCAAAAATACAAAAAAAATGAAATATTTCACAATTTTAGACAAGTTGTCTGTATCTAAAATCAGGATTTTTTATGGAGCGTGGATTTTTCTCGCAATATGTCAAAAAGCATGGGGATTTTATTTCGGAGTTTAAATACTTATTTGTAATTTTACACACAATGTGAATTAATTAACATTTAAAATTTTGAACGAGAAAAAATAACGGCATGAAATTTAAACCAGAAGAATATCGGATACGTGACGAGCGCATGAAACCTTTTATTGATCCTGACGAGATTTGGGAATATGTTGAGGAAACAAAAAATCCGACACCTGAACAAGTCCGTGAAGTGATTCAAAAATCATTAGATAAGAATCGCTTGAATTTGCGTGAAACTGCCATTTTGATGAATACCAACACACCTGAGCTTATACAGGAAATAAAAGATGGGGCACGCGAATTAAAGGAAAAAGTTTATGGAAATCGGATTGTATTGTTTGCTCCATTATACATTGGTAATAAGTGTAAAAACAATTGTACTTACTGTGGTTTCCGGTCCAGCAATACTGAAGCAGAGCGTAAAACATTGTCTGATCAGGAGATAGTTAAGGAAGTGGAAGCCTTGGAAGATAACGGACAAAAACGCTTGATTTTGGTATATGGTGAGCATGCAGATTACAGCCCTGAATATATTGCACATACTGTAAAAACGGTTTACGATGTTAAAAAAGGGATGGGCGAAATTCGTCGTGTTAATATTAATGCTGCCCCATTGGAAATTGAAGGTTTTCGAACGGTTCGCGAATCTGGAATCGGTACATATCAGGTGTTTCAGGAAACCTATCATCCTGAAGCATATAAGTTGTATCATCTTGGCGGTCCGAAAGCCGATTATAATTATCGCTTAACATCACTCGACCGCGCTCAGGAAGCAGGTATTGATGATGTTGGTATTGGTGCACTTTTTGGCCTGTATAACTGGAAGTTTGAGGTGATGGCTTTGGTTCGTCATGCTAACCATTTTGAAGCATGCTATAATGTTGGTCCGCACACCATATCCTTTCCGAGAATTACTTCGGCATCTGCCATGGACATTAATCGACAGTATATTGTGAATGATGAGGAATTTGTTCGAATCATTGCAATTTTACGATTGGCTGTACCTTATACCGGATTGATTCTTACTGCTCGTGAAAATGCGCAAGTGCGTACTGAAGTGATGAGCTTTGGAGTTTCGCAAATTGATGGAGGAACAAAACTTGAGTTGGGTAGCTATTCTGAAAACCTGAACGAAGCGCAAAATTTGAATAAAGAGCAGTTTACAATCAATGATAATCGGTCTTTAAATGAAATTATTGATGAGTTGCTTGAAAAAGGATATTTGCCGAGTTTTTGTACTGCCTGCTATCGCTTAGGACGTACAGGCGAGCATTTTATGGAATTCTCGGTACCCGGATTTATCAAGCGTTACTGCACTCCAAATGCGATTTTAACTTTGTCCGAATATTTAGTGGATTATGCGCCTGAAGCAACACAGGAAAAAGGTTGGGCAGTGATTGAACGAGAAATTAATGATTTGGATGGCTTTAATCAAAAAGAGGAGCTAAAAAGTCGAATCGAACAAATTAAGCAAGGAAAACGAGATTTGTATTTTTAAAATCAGGATATTATGAATGAAATACGCATATTAGGAATCCATGTTATTGACAGGATTAAAGAAGCCGGCAAAACGCAAGCCGTACTGACAAAACATGCGGGAATCATTAAAACCCGACTGGGATTTCATGAGGTGTCTGAAGAGGTTTGCAGCCGTAATGGATTAATTGTTATTGAGCTGAAAGAAACCACCGAACAGTGGGATGTTTTAGAAAGCGATCTTCAAGCCATTGGTGGAATCCGTGTTAAAAAAATGAATTTTTCGATTTAATCCTTTTGTTATGAATGAACGTATAGAAATACTTGGAATATTAATTCGTGAACCCGAAACGAAAACACATCATCTTCAGGATATTATGACGTCCTACGGATGCAGTATTCGTACTCGTCTAGGATTAAATGGCTCAGAATACAGCAAAAATGGTTTGATTATTCTGGAGCTTAAGGGCAATGACGCTGAGCGTGAAAATTTTGTTCGTAAATTGACATCGTTTCAGGGTATTGAAATTAAGAAGATGAAATTTTAATTATGTCGGGAATCATTAATCTGACTCGTGCAGCCAGTATCGGAATTCATGCCTGTGTTTTAATTTCAAATTCGAAAGATCGTTTGAATGTGACACAAATTTCTGACGCACTAAAGGCTTCGTCACACCATGTTGCCAAGGTTTTACAGAAATTGGCTGCCGAGGGAATTTTGCATTCCGCGAAAGGTCCTAGCGGAGGGTTTTCCTTGGCAATGGATCCTGCGAGAATAAATTTGCTTAGTATTTACGAAATTATTCAAGGATCCATTGAAGAAAGTCATTGCCCGGAATATTCAGAGATTTGCCCGTTCCCGGACTGTATCTGGGGCGATTTTGGCAATCAAACGCGTGAGAATTTTAAGGAATATCTTGCAGCACGAAGCCTTGCTAATATGAATGATTGATTGAGTGATTGATTGATTGATTGATTGATTGATTGATTGTATTTACACCTTTGGCGATTAAAATTTATTGGTTTTCTTCCTTAAAACAAAAACTTCCGGGGGTAATTCCTGCCTCAAATTCATCGATTAACGTTCCGTTTCCGGTATAACGATAAACCGTACCTGCTTGTACGTTGTCTTTTGCATCTGCCACGTAAATTTCTTTGCGTTTTTTGTCTATACTAAGGCTGTAAAATCCACCGATTTGTCCTGCTTCATACGGGCTTTCAATCAGCACTTCAGCCTGCTCTGATTGGTGTACGGCAAAAAAATACACATCGTGATTGATGAAAAATAGGGTGTCGCCGCTTGCATTTATGCAAAGACTTCCGGGATTGAAATCTTGTTCCAGTTCAATTGTTTTAATCAATTTGAAATCGGTAGTATTTATGCAACTCAAACTTGCCGCTTCGTTTCCATACGGATTTCCGACAAAACCTCCATCTGACAGTACCCACAATCGATTCAGATTATCCAGAGACATAAAATTTGGTTGTTTTCCAACGCGGATTGAATCAATTAATTCGTCTGTATTGGAATTTATCACAAGTATTAGATTGTCAAAACTCCAGGCATTTGTAAAAACAAGGCTGTCTAATTGAGTGAAACATTCTGACGGATGCTGATAAAAATCGCTGTCCGGATTTGAAATATCTATACTTCCTGTTTTTTCCAAGGTTTTTGGATTCACAATATGAATTGCCTGTGCGTACAAATCTGATACATATGCTTTTTCATCTGATAAAAAGTAAATATGTCGTGGGGAATCCAGACCTGTGATTTTTCCAACATATTGAAACGAATTTGTATTTATCACACTGATTTTACCGCTATTATTAAGCACAATGTATGCCATACTGTCACGGATTGTCATTGATTGTGCTACATCTCCGAGAGGCATGCCGTTCGTGTTGAAAAAGACATTTTGTATCACTTCCTTCATCTTAATATCATAATATGTCAGGGACGCATTATTGTACATGAAATTTCCTTCGTTGATGATAAACAATCCTTCGTAAGGAATTGTATCGTAAGTCACAGATTCCCATAATTCATCATCTCTCATACATGATGTGATGCTGAACAGGATAAGACCTAGGATAATGAGCGGAAGTTTTTTCATATCAAAACTTTAGGGATAAAATGAACATATAATTTCGTTCTGGCATTGGGCGATAAAGTATGGAATGATAGGTTTCGTTGAACAGATTATAGATTTTTATTTCTGCGGATACTGAAATTTTCTCAAAATTCTGATGTTTCCCGATTCCCAGGTCATTCATGAAATACGGATACAGCCAATCTCGTTTGCTGATATCGTTTGTAGATGTTGTAAATCGCTCGCTGTATGCATTATGCTGCCATGATATTGAAAACCCTTTGTATTCGAGTTGTGCAAACAAATTTCCAGAATGCACCGGTATGTAAACAAGCTGTTTCCCGAAGGTTTCACTGCCCCAGATTTCCGAATCTCCGTAATTTAACGCTTTTGTCAGTGCATAATTTCCTGAAATATGATAAGTGATTGCGCCCAATTTTCCTTGAACGCTTGCACTTGCTTCTATCCCTTTGGATATCACCCGACTGACATTTTTTGCTGTCCAATATCCTTGATAAGACGGAACCCATAAAATCCAGTTTTCGATATCGGAATAGTAAGCTGTGATTTCTGTGAAAATGACGGTTTTTGCTAATTTTTTCTGATAAGTAATACCTGATTCAGCACTAAATCCTGATTCGGGTTGTAGTTCCGGATTGCCACCAGGATGCCAGTAAAGATCGTTTAAGCTAGGTTGATGATAATTTTGGGAAATATTTACTTTTAATATCAGATTTTCTTGCTTAATTGGCTTAAAGTCAATGCCAAACCAGGGCGTGATTTGTTGCAATTTACCGCCTATCATGGATTCTCTGACTTGAAGCGCAAGATTCAGAGATTCCCCGCACTGCTTAGAAAGACTTGCAAAGAGAGAGATTTCGCTGCGTTGTGCTTCGTATCCGAGTTGTGTGACGGTGTCCTTGCTTTTTACACGATGAAAATCACCGTTTAATTTCCCGATAAGCATAAATTTTCCGGCAAAATCATGCGAATATTCCAGTGTATTGTAATTGCTCAGGAAGTGGCTCTCGGTAAAAATTGCAGGAATTTCTCCCAGTCCGCTGACGAAATTCATTTGTTGATATTGGCTATTTTGATTTGCAATGCCTGAGTTGAAATTTATCTTTGAACTTTTTCTGTAATGATCCCAACTGAAAACAATTTTGTGGTCAGTAAGCTTTTGTAAATTTCGGTTTGAGTTATCAGGACCCTCGTAGCTTGTTGCTTGTGGGATCGTTCGTTCAGTACTTTGCCCCCAGTATTTTAAAGATAAAACATGTGATGTTGCCGGGCGAAAATAAATTTCTTGTAGAATGCCATATTTCCCATAGGCTGCATTATTATTAGTATCTGTCGGATGATAAATAGCTCCGGTTTCGGGATGTATTTCTGCAATTCCACGATTAATAAACGGATAATCATTTTCAGATTGATTGTTGTAAATCCGGCTTCTGATCTGTAGCTTTTTGTTGCCGTAGCTGATGTCTGCAAATTCATCGTGGGTGTGAAACGAGCCGATGGCTTGTGTGAATCCAAAATTCCAGCCATTTGTCCATTTGCTTTGATTGTCTAATAAAATGGCGCCACCCAATCCTCCTCCGGATTCAGACAAGGATGCATTTCCGTATTTCAAGCTGATGTTGTCCGTAATATATACCGGAATCAGGGAAAAATCGGCGGTTCCTGTCATTGGATTACTGATTTTTATTCCATTCCAGCTAACTTGGGTGTGAGAGCTGGCAGCGCCCCGAAATGACACTGTTGCAAGTGCACCTCGACCGTTGTTTTTAATGAAGACGGATGAGTTTTCGGATAAAACATCAGAAATAGAGCGATTTATTTTATTTTGTAGAATCGATGTATCGATTTTTTGTGATTTGCCTCCTGCGTTTTCAGGAATAAATATCCGATTGGCAGAAATCGTAACCTGATCGATGTGAAAAACCGTATCTTCAAGACATTGTGCCAAAATTTCAATTGGCATTAATAGGGTTAATATGACAAAAAATTGCCGAATCATTGGTTGATGATGAAAGTAACTGTTTTGGAAACTCCTGCTTTGCTAAGTGTTAGCAAATACAGCCCGTTTGCAAAATCCGAGACATCGATGCGATTATTTTCCTGATAATGATTCATTTGCATCACAGATTTTCCAGTGCCGTCAAAAATTCGTAAATCCACATTGTTGATTCCGTCAATCTGCAGATAATTTTGAGCCGGAGAGGGGTAAATCGAAATTTTCGGGAAACTGTTTGTCGAAATACGGTTATTCAAATCGACATAGACGGTTTGCGTGTGAGAAATCTCCGGATTATCCGTTAAGGAAATTGTGATTTCGAGTGTTCCGCTGGTTTGTAAATTCATCAAATTATTTACATCTATTTCTGCATTTTGCATGGATAAATCCCAATCAAATGCTAATGTTTGAGTTTTCCGTCCCATATGAAAGCAGAGCGGATTAAGTTGGATCGTTTCCGTGCGAATTGTGTCCGGTAGTGTTTCAAACCAAACCAAATCGGTTTCTCCTGGAATTGTATTGTCGGGGGAAACCACACAGGCTCCGGTAATTTCCGTTGACAGTTCTCCCAGCCATCCGGCATCATTCTGCATGGCATTTTGTACTTTAATAAAATGAATTTCATCCAAATCAAAATAGTTGCCGTCTGAATCCACTGCCCAAGAAATGTCAAATCCGTCTCCACCTGAATTTTCAATGCTTTCTGTGTAGGGATTGTCGGGAACTGTCCATGGTGCAGTGCCTCGCGGCGTATTGTCTGCATATCCGAAAGCCCGTCGGTACGATTTTACATTGGCAGCATTTGATTTATCGATATCCCCTTTGATATAACTGCCACCAAGTATGTAGTTTTGAGGAGTGACACGAGGGAATGAATCTTGATTTGGATAATAATTTTGCGTGTGAAAACTATTTGCTGCAATAACGCCTGTATTCTCCTGATTATCTGACCAAGGGATGTCAGCACCTGCTTCCTCCGGATTAATATAATTCACTTCGTAATAATGGATAGATGTTTCGAAAAAATAATCGCTTCCCGCCAACTCATACCAATTGTCATCGGGAATTCCGTTTTCATTTTCATCTTTCATGACATAAACAACTGCTGCTTCGGAAAAATCGGGGAGGGCATTGCTGAAAATGGTAAAATCGATTCCAAATGGATTGTCGGGATAATTTTGCACGGGATTTTCGAATGTAAAAATTACATATCCGCCGAAAGCGCCGAGATTCAGGTTTCCTTCAATGCCTCCGATCAGTGAGTTTGCCGATGCAGGTATTCCCCAAGGCGCCGTATTGATATACTGTCCCGGTGCGGGCACATATTCAACCACATTTGAAATGTATTGTGCTTTTGCTGCTGTCCAAAGGACGCAAATCACCAAAAAACTGAAAATTATTCTTTTCATAGCTGCAATTTTTAGTTCAGATTTTGCAGCGAGGGATTCCTGATGATGAATCGTACAGCTGATATGTACCCGTTCTCCGCAGGCTACAAAATCTATGGCATATGGCAGGTCTTCTGACTTGTCCCTTTTGTTGCCTTCCCAACCGCCGGTTGGCGATCAGTGGCGAAGTGTAACAAAAGTCCGGTAAAGGACCGGGACTTACAGCAGCGGGAACTGTTACCGATTTTCACGGTATTCCCTTTTAATACAAATTGTGTTTCAGAATGATTGAAAATAAATTCTGAAACTACAATTGTTTATACCGATATTACAGCAAAAGAAGCATATCGAACGCAGTGAAAACATGCGACATTTTGATGTTTAATCGGTATAATTCAGGTTTGATAATCAAACCATTGAAACCAATGCTGATGCAAATTTAATGATATTGTTGGATGTTTGCTCAGTGAAGCACGAAATTTTCAAAAAAATATCCTGCACGATTGCTCATACAGGATATTATATTCAAATTTAAAATCTGTTATTTTTAAATTTATTGTTTAATTATCTCATTGTTAAATAGATGGCTGGCAGATTTTGTCCGTAAGAAATACATTCCGGGTTTTATTTGTTCTAAATTCATATCGAAATATTCCGGATTATGTGAGCGTTCAAATGTTTCTGTACGAACTAACTTGCCAAGTTCATCAAAAATTTCAAAAGTAATTTCTTCATCTAGGATATTTTCAGTAAATATCTTGATGTCATTTCGAAACGGATTTGGGAAAACTAGCACTCTTGCTTCACCATCTCGATGATCGTCACAGTTAATACTAACGGTTTTATAGCTTGTTTCTGTTCCGTCAAAATCCACTTGCTTTAGTCTGTAGAAATTATCTCCTGTAAATAAAGAATTATCTAACTAGTGGCTGGTCGGAAACACCTCTATATTTGAATATTTAAATTTTAAGGTTTGATTTATCCAAGAGCTTTCAATTTTTTCATTGAAAAATCTGTTTTTTATTGAATTATATTAAAATAATGGTAATCTGAAGTAATTTTCGATGCAACAGGACATACCTATCCCATTACAAGTTTGTTTTTAATTATTTCTGTTACATTTTGAAAATCGCTATTGGCTAGAGAGCTGCTCACCAATTTTGTGAAAATTATAAGCCAAAACGCTCAAGGCGACATATCTTTTAAAGTTTTTTATTCCTTTATCTGGACAACGATTTAAACCATTGTGATTTAATTGATTGATGTTTGATTCAACAGTACTATGAGCATTACGCAATTTTATGAATTTAGGATCATGTTCTCGCATGGTTTCTTGTTTGTTTCGCTTACCTTTTTTAGGCATAATAGTTTGTGGTATTAATTGCTCTACAAAATCCTTATTTTCTTTGCTATAAAATCCTTTATCCAAACTTAAAGAGTCGATTCGTTTTGGGTATTTGTCTACCAGCGTACTTGTCAAATCTTTGGTTAATAAAGCATCTGCCTGATGTTCTTGCACTTGATAGTGTACGATAAAGTTGAATTGATCTGTAGCTATCAACACATTATGACCTATTTCTATAGGTTTGAATTGCTTGCCTTTACTCAACCACTCAGCATGAGTTTCGAAAATAGAAAATAGTTTTTCACCTGATGGTATTTTTTCTCCATTTAAAATTCTTCTTTCAACTAAATCAATGTGCTTTATTAGCATTTCATGGAAATATTTCAATTGAGTATGTTGGGTGAGCGATGCAATGCTTGTTAAACAACTAGATTGACCGAGTGCTTGTACTACTTTTTCGCTTAAGCGATTACAAAGAGATAAATATTCACAAACGACCTGCTCTAATCGTTCTTCTTTATTTTTACCGCCTAGTGCTTTGGTTCGAGAACTGACTCTGAATATTTTCTTTATCTCACGCTTCCATGATTCAGATTTACGCCAACCTGCAATTTCTCCATTGTTGTAAAACCTCTGGCAAATGTCAATGCATTTTCGTGCTGAATCCCACAGTAAATTCATATCGGTTGGAAAATGCACATTGGCTCCAACTGGAAATGAATCTGCTTTTATTTGGAGGTGATCCACCTTCCCTTTTTTTTTAGTATTGAATGACCATAATCAATAACCAAATCATTTACAGCAGCAATGGTTGTTTCATTCAGTAATGCCAAATTATCCTTAATTGTAGTCATTCCATATTCCTTCTTGTTTATGCTTAATTCCGTTTCTATACCCATAACCGTACGCATTGTTGTGTCGGAGTTTGCTAGATAATGGATGCGATCATAATTGGCATTTAAACCTTGACGCATAACACCTAAAACAAGAATTTCCCATAGCCCCATACCTTTACGCCCCGATTTTTCTAATTTCTCTCTTTGAGGATTAATTTGCTCATTTAATAAAGAGAAAACCGAAGCGTGTAAATCAGGATTCATGAATATAGCCTGTAGACCTTTTAGTAATTTTGGTGCTTCATCCCTGCAATTTTTTGGAAATATAGCGGACTCTATTGGTAGTGTAAATAGGTCTGGTGTTTTTTTCAAATTTTGTACGCATAAGTGTCGAATGTTTTACGCAAAATACACCTACATGTCCAGTAAACACAGTAAATACTCGCTAATTTATTAACATATTCAAGTGAAATACTAACAGCAATAGATTGATAATAGTGAATTTGCTGATTTTCGACCATGCACTAACTACTTATCATTGCTGTCCAGTAGAGGCTATCCGTCTGATAGATAAAGCCTTATGTACTATTGGCAGAACGTCTCAAATATAAAATCCCCACTAAATATCGAATCCAAATAAATTCTATCTTTCAATTTTTAAATATAAGGCTAAATTTAGTACAAATAGAAATTTTTTTATTGAAAACGAAATTTAGAATTTCTATAAATAATTGAGTGTCATGAATTGCTAAATTAATTGTTTATCTTTGTTTCAAAACAAGTCTTATATGTTTGGAAAAGCCACTGAAATAATTAAGCCTTTTTTATTAATTATTCTGAGTTTTTTAGTGTTTATCCCTTCGATTAATGGTGGGTTCTTAAACTGGGATGATACAATGTATGTTTTAAATAATCCTCTATTATATGAGGATGTTTCCTTGGGGTCGTTCTTGGGCATATATCAATACGACCAGCATATATCGCTTGTTTTGTTTAGTTTCTTGTTACAGATAAAAATATTTGGAACCGATCCCGTCTTTTTTCATCTTATAAATATTATTATTCATGTATTAAATGTGCTTTTGGTTTACAAGTTAAGCCGAAGTTTTTCAAAGTCTGTTAATGTTTCATTTATCATTGCGATTTTGTTTGCAATTCATCCCATGAAAGCTGAAACTGTTTCATGGATAATACAGCGTAAAGACTTGTTATATAGCCTATTTTTTCTCTCTGGAATTGTCTCTTATATTGAATTTCATAAAACAAAAAAAGTGCTGTTTTTGATATTATCATTTGTCTTAGCGTATTTGGCAATTTTAAGTAAAATTCAGGCTTTTGTACTACCATTTGTCTTTATTTTAACCGATTATTATTTCACTTCAAAACTAAGTGTCAAAACATTAGTGCTTAATTTTTCTGTATTTATTTTTTTATTTATTCCAGTAGAAAGTATTTACAAGTCACTGTATCTTTTTATCCCTGTTATATTATTGAACCTGAATGCTAAACGCTATACTTTCATTGAAAAGTTACTCCCGTTTTCAAACATCGCAATTGTCAAGAAAACTGCATATTGGCTTAATTCAAATATGAAAGGTACTTGTTTTAGTCTTTTCCCATTGTTCATAATTTATACAGCAATTGTTTTGGTGTATTTTCTGTTCGGATTTGATTTTTCCTTTACAAATGTACGGGAGTTACTTTATGTTTTGATACCAATATTTTTATTTAGCGCATGGTGTTTTGCTTCTTGTTTTCAGAAAAAGTATCGAAGGATATTTATGATGGTTTTAGTTTCTTTAATTTTATTATTTATATCATTTTTTGTTTTTTATAAACTCGAGGGTTCTATTTTGAATTCAGAATTTGCGATTGGAACTCGATTGCTTTTTGCCTGTTACAGCATTGTCTTTTATCTTTATCAATTGCTTTTCCCCTTTCATCTGAATGCAATGCATCCTTATCCGGAGGTTACAGAAAAACTGTCTTGGATAATAGTGGTTTCTCCTCTAATTTTAGGGATAATTATTGGATCTGTTTATGTTTTATTAAGGCGGATAAAGGATGAATTATTGAAACGACAGATGTTGTATGGGATTTTCTTTTTCTTAATCAATATTACATTGGTTCTTCATATTATTCCAATTGGTGGAAAGGTTATTGTGGCAGATAGATATACTTATTTGGCAAGTTTTGGACTTATATTTTTTATTATTTTGCTGCTTGAATACTTTTATAAAAAGAATCGTTTCAAAATTCCTGAATTTATGTATAAGCTTGCCATCTTGATAATCGTACTTGTTTATGCGTATCAGACTTCAAATCGAAGTAAGCTATGGGCTAATTCGAAAACATTTTGGAGTGATGTAATTTTAAAAAATCCTGAAAATCATTATGCGCGTTATAGTTTAGGGCTTTATTATTACGAAACAGATCGTTTTAACATCGCCTTGGAGAAATACAATTCTGCAATAAACTTAAATTCTAATCAGTATGAGTATTTTGCCAATCGAGGTGCAGTAAATTTTAGATTAAAGTATATTGAAGCTGCGCATAAAGATTTTGAAACTGCCATACGTTTAAATCCTTCTGATTATGCATCTTATTATAATCGGGGAGTATTGCAAATTCATCAAAAGGCTTTTTCTAAAGCAAAAAATGATTTTGAGAAAGCATTGGAAATAAAACCAAATTATACGCAAGCGAAAGAAAAATTGAATGAAGTCATTGATATAATGATCGTATTGGATGATAACCCACAGACGGAAACCGTTCGCATACCATCTGTAGCAAAACAGTTTAATAGTCAGGGCGTTGAGTCGGCTATGAAAGGGGATTATCATAATGCGATTACGGATTTTAATTACGCGATTAAGTTGGATTCATTAAATCATAACGCCATTCGAAATCGAGGGAATGCGTACGCTGCATTAAAAATGTTTAAAAAGGCTCAAGATGATTACCTTAGACTGTTATCGCTTAATCCAAATGATAGTGGAACCTATTTAAATTTAGCCAATACATATCATGAGTCTGGCAATATTACTAAAGCATGCGAATATTGGAACAAAGCATACGAATTAGGAGAAACAAATGCTAAGATTATGTTTGATAGGTTTTGCAAATCGAACGAGTAGGAGGCACTCTGTAAAAATACAGTTCGATCAATTAGCTTTGATTGTAAAGAAACCTTTCTGTATGTTGAGTAGGCGCACACACTTATGTGGATATACTACTGAAAACAAATAATGAAATTACTTTTTTTAATCATAACGCTTCATTTAAAGTGAAAAGTGGGGATTGTTGAGAATGAAGAAGTTAAATAATGTCATTAAAGATAAACACAGATTGCAGAAATCGACAACGATATAATGAATCTGATAATTAACTATTTAATGGAAGTTAGTATGCGTGGAATTAAAAAATTATAATGTTTATTCAACAAACTTTAGTTCAACTCTACGGTTTTTAGCTTTGCCCTCTTCAGTGTCATTGGACATAATTGATTTCGATGCACCATATCCAATTGTGATAATCATGTCAGGATCACAGCCCTCAGAAACTAATAATTGTTTTACTGCATCAGCTCTTTTTTCAGATAAAATTTGATTGTTTCGCTTTGTACCATCACTGTCAGTGTGTCCACTAATTTCAACTTTGAGATTGTT
>CAYOUD010000057.1:0-14834 GCA_964407055.1 uncultured Bacteroidales bacterium
ATATTGACATATGCAAATACGCTTAATTTTGCGATGAATAATGCAGGTTAGATTATAAGACACAATGGGTTTGATACTTAGATGAACTGATACACTTGTTTTTGATCCAATAGGAATCCCAGTTTTACCATCTCCATCTAATCCTGCAGAGACTCTATTCAATTGTTCATTATTGTATTCTAATGGCAGGTTTAAATCTTTTAATATATCGTTGTCATGCTTCCCAATATATGAATAACCTTCTGGAGTTTCATTTGCAGATGTTACATCATCATGCCATTCATATTCCTTTGTTTCTATATTTTTAACCCAATCAGCTGCTTCGCCAGTTGGATCAATCTTATTTGTAGGGTTCCCATCAAACGTTAGATATGGTGATTGCCAAGGGAAGTCTGCGATTAGTGGGTCAACATTCCAACGTCGTGCAATGCGTGTATCATACTCCCAGAATGTTGCGGTGTAGTGGCTTCCCTCTTGCCCGGTGATTTCGGGGTCTTTCTCCATGCCGTTGAATCCGAAACGGTACTCCTGCCAATAATCTGTACTTATGAGTATCTCAGGTATCAATACACGCGAATTTTAGTGATTTTTGCTGATTCATTCATGTATTGGGGTTCAATTTCAACCAAATCAGATTGCATCAACAAGTCATCTTCGCCTTGATAAGAAGAATTTTCAATGGCAAACTCAACATCTTTAATCGATTCGCTCGTCATCCAGAAAATGCCGCTTACATAGGAATAATAAATTTTTGCATCCGCATATTCTCCAAAGAAATCTGCCATTGTCTTGTTGACATGTATTTTTGCCTCGGTTTGATATTCCGGTGAAAAAATCCAAAATCCATAATCATCAATGCTTATTAATGTATCATTGTTTTGATTTAAAATATGATCAATTTCTGCTTCATATTTTACCCCTTCCTCGTCCATGGGTCGGGTTTCGTGAATATGATGCTCGCTGGGATTTAACATAATTTCATCAGTTTGTACCTTAATATGTCCTACCTGACCTTCAGCAATCAAATAATTATACTCAACCGCCAATTTTATAATTTTTTTGGCTGGCTTAACATCTTGAGTTTCCTCAGTATCAGATCTTGTTGAGTTTTTAGATTGTTTGTCTCCCTGATTTTGACAGGAAATTAAGCTAAAAATAATAGCTGCAAAAATTAAAATTTGTGTTTTCATATGTTTTTTCTCTAAAGATAAAGATTTTTTCATAAAAATGTTTCCCTTAACCCGTAAAATTCATGCCATTCCCTTTGTGCAGATTTGAATCATCTAAACCCGCAGTCATATTTTCATATTTCAAGGGTTTTACCTGCATTATTCATGGAATTCCCTTTGTGCAGATTTGAATCATCTAAACCCGCAGTCATATTTTTATATTTCAAGGGTTTAGATGGTTTGAAGATGTGCAAAGGGAATGGCAAGCATTACCCCAAATTTGAGTTATCCCACTTTAAAATCAAAAATTCCGGTATCTCCGATTATTGGGAGTAAACAATTTTGATTCACAATCGGTATTAACATATAACTATTTGCGGTGAATTTTTCGGGTTAATCTGGAGAATTCAGGTTAGATTCATTTTTTGAAATTTAGGCGTAATGTCGTGTTGCTACTATTCATTCTCGGCATCAAATTGTTCCAATGCTTGTTGTGCTTCATCCCAGGTTTCCATGGACAGATTCAGTTTGTGGCTTAAGTCATGGTATTTATCGAAATGTTCCTGATTGGCATTTTCGGGTTTAGCCATGAGTTTTTCCAATGCGGCAATTTCCTGCTCAAGGGTTTCTATGGTTCTTTCGGCATCATCCACGCGACGTTGCAATTTGCGCCTTTTCTTTTCTTTGGCTTTCCGGGCTTCAAAATTCTGTTTTCCGGAATTTGATGTCGAAGATTTTTGTCCCTGTTTAGCTTGTTTTGCCGCATTCAGACTTTGTAAGTTTTCAATCCGTCGTCGTTCGATAAAGGCAGAAACGCCTCCAAGATGCTGCGTGATATTTTTATGCTTAAATTCGTAAACGATATCTGCAAGGTCATCAAGAAAATATCTGTCATGTGAAACAATAATTAAACTGCCGTCATATTCCTGAAGTGCTTGTTTAAGGACATCTTTTGAGCGAATGTCAAGATGATTTGTCGGTTCATCAAGCACTAACAGATTATGTGGTTTCAATAATAATTTTGCCAGTGCTAAACGGCTTCGTTCTCCTCCTGATAAGACAGAGACTTTTTTATCAGTATCATCTCCGGAAAACATGAATGCTCCGAGAATTCCCCGTAAGTTTTTACGCACATCGCCGATGGCTTCATCATCTAGTGTTTGAAAAACGGTTTTTTTGTTGTCCAGCATTTCGTCCTGATTTTGCGCATAATATCCGATGCTCAGATTATACCCTTGAATCAGTTCTCCGCTTTCAAATTGCAATTGTTTCATGATAATTCGTGACAAAGTGGTTTTCCCTTCGCCATTTCTTCCCACAAAAGCAACTTTATCGCCCCGTTCTAAAATGAAATTCACATTTTTCAGTACTTGCAACTCGCCGTAGGATTTTGATAAATGTTTGGTTTCTACTACAATACTTCCTGAGCGTGGAGCAGGAGGGAAGCGGAAATGAATTTTTGAATTATCGGTGACTTCGATTGTAATTTTCTCTGTCTTTTCTAATTGTTTTACCCGCGATTGCACTTGTTTTGCTTTGGTTGCTTTGTATCTGAATTTTTCCACGAAGCGTTCTGTGTCGGCAATTTTCTTTTGTTGATTATCCAGTGACGATTTTTGCATAGCAAGCCGTTCTTCGCGCATTGCTTCGTATTTAGTAAAGCTTGCCGGATAATCATATAAATTCCCCAACTCAAGTTCCAATGTGCGTTTCGTAACATGGTCGAGGAAAAGCCGGTCGTGCGAAATTAAAATAATTGCGCCTTGGTAATTAATCAGAAAATCCTCAAGCCACTGAATGGATTCAATGTCAAGGTGGTTCGTGGGTTCATCAAGCATCAAAACAGTTGGTTGACTCAGCAAAAGTTTTGCAAGCTCAATGCGCATTCTCCATCCGCCGCTAAATTCAGAAGTGTTGCGCTGCATGTCTTTAGGACGAAATCCCAACCCCCGCATGGTTTTTTCAATTTGACCTTCAAGGCTGTCGGCATTTAAAAGTGCACGTCGTTCAGATAACTCGGATACCGATTGTATGATTTCATGATAAGCTTCCGATTCGTAATCTTCTCGTTGATTTAGCGATTCGGTAAGCTTTTCAATGGATGCATCAATTTTTACAATTTCGGGAAATGCAGATCGTGCTTCGTTAAGTACTGAGCGTCCGGTATCTTCGAAAAGAATGTGCTGTGGCAGATATGCAATGCTGCAATTGCCAGGTTTTGATACTGCTCCTTTAGATGCTTCTAACTCCCCATTAAGGATTTTCAGGAGACTGGTTTTTCCTGCTCCATTTTTCCCGGTTAAACCGATACGGTCTTTGGGTTTAATCATAAATGAAATGCCGGAAAAAATCGCTTCTCCGGCAAATCGTATTGTCAAATTGTTGGCTGCAAGCATATGCAGGTTTATTTTTTTTGTTTTGGATTATATCCTCGTTGTTTTGCTGACTCTGCAAGTCGTTTTTGCCATTTGGATTTTGGTTTCGATGGCTTTTTCTTATTTGCTTCGAGTTTTACAAGTACTTTATCTTCGCTTACAATATATTTTCGGATAATAAAGGTTTGTCCGATGGTAATTAAGTTAGCAAGGAAATAGTAATAGCTCAATCCTGAAGCATATCCGTTAAACATAACCAAGAGCATAACTGGCATAAACCACATCATCATTTTCATGGTTGCCTGATTAGGTCCTGATGCTTGATTTGCATTGGTTAATTTTGATGAAATAACCATTGATACTGCCATTAGCAAAGTAAATAAGCTCACATGATCTCCGTACATCGGGATCTCGAAGGGCAGGTGAAGAATGGAATCGTAACTGGACAAATCCTCTGCCCAAAGAAATGATTGTTGTCGTAATTCGATTGATGCAGGAAAAAAACGAAACAGAGCAATCAAAACAGGCATTTGTAACAACATGGGCAGGCATCCTCCCATCGGATTTGCTCCTGCTTTTTTGTATAGTGCCATGGTTGCACGTTGTTTCTCAGCTTCTTTTCCTTTTGGATATTTTTTAGCAAGCTCGTCGATTTGCGGTTTCAATACGCGCATTTTTGCTGTGGACAGATAGGACTTGTAGGTTAAGGGGAAGAGCACAAGTTTTATCAGAACTGTCATGATAAGGATGATAATTCCGTAGTTGTTAATCCAGTTTCCTAACCAATTAAACAAGGGGATGACAATGAACCGGTTAACCATACCAAAAACTGATCTGCCCAGCGGGATTAACTCTTCCATGTCGCGGTCATAAGATTTTAGTGTGGAATATTTATTCGGTCCAAAATAAAATTGCATGTCGTAGGTCTTCTGCGATTCATGCATGTATGGCAAGGTGAGTTCTGCGTGTAATTCTTGAATAAACGAACCGGTTTCCATCGTTTTTGCACTGAAAACGGGCTCTTCGAAATTGCTGTCGTTAATTAAAATGCTAGAAAAGAATTGCTGTTTGAAAGCTACCCAGTTGACATTTCCTGTAGAGCTGGCTTCATCTTCTTCTTTTCGCTCGCTGAGCTTTTCAATATCTCCATCATCAAAACGGTATTGCACGGTGGTGTTTTGTGTTTCATATTTTCTGCCTTTTTCAAGTTGCGGCAGTTTGGCTGTCCAATTTAACCGAATGAAATTCACATTCTGTGCCAGTACATCGTTCATGTTCACCAGATTCATATCATAATCGAGCATCCAATCTTTATCCGTAAGCTTGTAAACATATTCGATATAGCTGTATTCTCCTGCATACAAACGGAATGCAATACTGGCAGAATCATTCTCATTGACAGTGATGTGTTCCTTGTCGCCCATGTATTTAAAATACATGTCGTTAGTGTTTACAGCACGATTGTCCAGTAGCATTTCATATCCGAAATTAATGGCAGAATCTCCTTGAAACAAGTATAATGGATCGCCATCATGAGTTTTGTAATTTTTTAACTCAACGGCATAAATTCTTCCTCCTTTTGAACTGAAACTGACAATCATTCTGTCATTTTCAAGGCGGATTATGTCATTTTCACCGGTCGCTGCAGCTACAAGAACTCCATATTTTTGCGTTTGCTCAATTACTTTTATTGAATCTTGTAAACGCTTTAAAGTTTCTGCATCTTGATTGTCTGCATTTTGCTCGTCCTTTAGGCTGTCAGGAATTTGTGCGTCTTGTTGCGCTTTACGGGCTTCTTCGAGTTCAATGCTTGCAAGCGAGTCTTTTATGCGTTCAGCTTGAATGATAGAATCTCGCTTTTGCTCTAATTCTGCACGTTCTTCGGAATTTGGAGTGGAGAAAATAGTGTATCCAACCAAAATTACACCAATAATAAGTAAACCGATTATACTGTTTTTATCCATAATAATATATCAAATTATGAGAGAGTTGCTTTAACAAATTCTGTGAATATGGGGTGTGGATTAATTACGGTACTTTGATATTCGGGATGAAATTGTACCCCAACAAACCATTTATGGGTCGGAATTTCAATGATTTCAACAAGCTCAGTGTCTGGGTTTGTTCCTGTTGCTATCATCCCGTTGCTAACAAAATCGTCTAAATATATACTGTTAAATTCATAGCGATGTCTGTGTCTTTCAGAAATATTAACCCGTTGATATGCTTTATAAGCTAAGCTGTCTTTTTCCAAAACGCAAGGATATGCTCCCAAACGCATTGTTCCGCCCATATTGGTAACTTGTTTCTGTGATTCCATTAAGTCAATTACCGGATAAGGGGTGTTATGGTCCATTTCTGCCGAATTGGCTTTCTTCATTCCAATCACATTGCGTGCAAATTCAATGACTGCACATTGCATCCCAAGACAAATTCCCAGAAACGGAATGTTGTTTTCCCGCGCATACCGGACGGCTTCAATTTTACCTTCAATTCCACGGCTGCCAAATCCCGGGGCGACTAAAATTCCTTTGTAATCTTTTAATAACTTTTCAGCAGAATCTGCATTGATTTCTTCAGAATTAACCATGTGGACATTGACTTTCACTTCATTTACCACTCCGGCATGAATGAATGATTCGTGAATGGATTTATAAGCGTCCGGTAATTCAATGTATTTACCAACGAGCGCAATGTCTATACTGCTTTTCGGATTTTTTAGGCGTTTCAGAAAACTGTTCCAGGTTTTTAGTTCGGGAGTTTCTTTTACTTCCAATCCGAGCTTTTCTAAAACAATCACGTCCAGCTTTTCTTTTTGCATCATCAGTGGAACTTCATAAATGCTGGGTACATCGCGTGATTCAATAACTCCGTTCGCCTGTACATTACAAAACTGTGCAACCTTTGCCTTAATGCCGTCTGTTACCGGAGTTTCTGTGCGAATCACGATGATGTCAGGTTGTACGCCTTCTTCCAATAATTTTTTAACTGAATGTTGTGTGGGTTTTGTTTTATGCTCTCCGGATGCTTTGAGAAAGGGAACCAATGTGAGATGAATACTTACAGAATGTTTTCCCATTTCCCAACGCAACTGTCTTACTGCTTCAATATAGGGTAGCGATTCAATGTCTCCAACGGTACCGCCAATTTCGGTAATTACAAAATCGTAATTGTGTTTTGTGCCGAGTATTTTAATGCGCCGCTTTATTTCATCGGTAATATGGGGAATGATCTGAACGGTTTTCCCCAAATAGTCGCCACGACGTTCTTTGTCAATAACCGTTTGATACACTCTGCCCGTGGTTACATTGTTGTTCTGACTAGTGTGTTGATTGAGAAAACGCTCATAATGCCCCAAATCAAGATCGGTTTCTGCTCCATCTTCTGTCACATAGCATTCGCCGTGTTCATAAGGATTCAATGTGCCCGGATCAATGTTGATATAGGGATCTAATTTCTGAATTGTTACTGAGTAACCTCTGGCTTGCAGTAACCTTGCAAGTGATGCTGAAATAATTCCTTTCCCAAGCGATGAGGCAAC
Organism: uncultured Bacteroidales bacterium; assembly: GCA_964407055.1. Taxonomy (GTDB): domain Bacteria; phylum Bacteroidota; class Bacteroidia; order Bacteroidales; family ML635J-15; genus JAQIBY01. Next base: position 7,086 of record CAYOUD010000057.1, read on the forward strand.
TCCTCCGGTAACAAAAATGTAATTGGTTTTACTCACAACAACTGAATTTTAAAACGTTAGATTGATTCCTAAACTTGGCATAATAGGTAACTGATTGACACGTGAGAAATTCACACGGTCAAAATAAAATATATTTTCTCGGTTATAGACATTAGTTACACTTGCACTAATTTCAAGTCTGGAATGCTCGCTTAAATCAAAATGTTTTTTGACATTGATATCAAATCGATGATACATTGGCAATCTACCGTCATTGATTTCACCGTAGATAATGCCGAGGTCTCCATTAAGTTGCCAGTAATCGGTGTTGATGTTTCCATAAAGTGGGAGCTGCTCATAAAATCCTTGTGTTTGTGTGAACGGAAATCCACTTCCAAGATTCCAGCGGGCACTTATTTCCCATGAACGAGCCTCTCCAAGCTGATATGTTCCGACAAAGTTAACATTGTGGCGACGGTCGAAATGCGGGGAGTAGGTTTCAATACCATCAAAACGATTGACCCATCCTAAACCATAAACCATCCAAAGATATAAGCGGTTGTGTTCGTATTTTAGCAAAATGTCCATCCCGTAGGCAGCGCCTTTTTCAATGATAAAATCTTTTTTCTGATAATCCGGGATTTCATAGTTCTCAGGAGTATCATCATAAAGTTTATTGCGGTTGATGTTTGTGAGTTGTGAGAAATTCTTGTAATAACCTTCAACATTGAGCTCCCAATAATTTGTGATATCATATTCGAAACCTGCAATGGCATGTTGAGATTTTTGTAGTTTATGAGTAATTGGAGTGCCGTCAAATTCATCAGGAATGGCATCTGAGCCTGATAAGAAACCGTAAAACAAGTTCACTACATCTCTGTCAGAGCTTGCAGCAATTAGGTTTTGCGAGTAAAATCCGCCGGCAAATTTCAAACGAAATACTTCGGTAAGATTATATTTAGCGCCAAGTCTAGGTTCTAGTGAAACATCTGAAAGTGATGCGTAATAATGAATTCGGAATGAGGGCTCCAACACCAAAGCTCCACGATTCATTTTGTATTTTGTGTAAGCAGCTAATTCTGTCGTGTTTTCACGTTGATTGAGCGTGCGACCTATGCTGTTTTGAAAAATGTAGTCGGTTTTGAATCCCAATGTTTCAAGTCCCCAAACAAATTCGTTTTTGCCAAGGAAATAAATAAAATCGAGCCCACCATTATAGCCGGAAATTTCACTGCTGCGGGGAACATTATTTGCATCCGACAAGGAAATTAAATAATTTGAGTAGGATAAATTGGCACGAATCATAACGCTGGAACCGTCTGGGACAATGATGAAATTACTTCCTAGTCCGCTACTATTCCAGTTTAAGTCTGAAAGGGCACCGTAATTTACCTGATCACGGAAATTGAAACCAAAAACACTGACTTTACTACCGTTGGCAGCATTAAAGGATGTTTTTGCAAAAATATCTGTATAGTTAAATGGCAGGCTGTCAGCAATATATCCGTATAAATACTTGGATGTTTGCTCAAGATAGGATGTTTTTGCCGAAACGAGATATGAAGCACTTCCTTTTCCCATTTCAAATTTCTTGAAAGGACCTTCAAGCAAAAGTTTTGATCCGAACGGACTGGCTGAAATTTTTCCCGCAAAGCGATTTTTGTTTCCGTCTCGTATAGAAAAGTCCATAACAGAGGATATCCTTCCGCCATATTCAGCAGAAAATCCGCCGGTATAAATATCGGTGCTTTGAATAATGTCAGTGTCGAAAACTGAAAATAAGCCGATGGAGTGAAACGGATTGTAAACCACCATCCCGTCAAGGAGCACCAGATTTTGAATCGGCGAACCTCCACGAATATATAATTGTCCTCCTTGATCACCGGTAAAAACTACTCCGGGAACAATTTGTAGGTATTGCGCAATGTCAGGCTCGGCACCTATACTCGGCAGCCGTTTGATTTGCACCGGTTGTACTTTGGTGACCGAGGCTCTTACCTGTGTTGTTTTTTCTCTTCGATCGGCTGAAACCAGTGCTTCATCAAGGATGACAGAGCTTTGTTCTAGATAAAAATTTTTGGAAAAAAGTTGTCCTTGTTTAATCACTACAGGGGTGGCAAGTGTGTCGTATCCAACATATGAAATAATGATCTTATATTCTCCGGCGGGCACTTTATTAATATTAAAAAAACCGTTCATGTCGGTTGCTGCTCCAAGGCTTGTGTTTTTAATAAACACATTGGCAAAAATGCAAGCTTCTCCATTCGTTTTATCATAAACAAATCCTTTGATATTTGCCGATTGAGCAAAAATCAATAGTGGAGAGATTGCTATTAAAAGGGTTAATAAAAGTTTTGACTTCAATATATTCATTCTTCGTTTTTTAGATTTCGTAATGCGAGATCAAGAATTTTCCGTTTTTCCATCAAATGCGATTTCTCTGTCTTCGATTTTTCTATCTTCTTCTTGACGTTATCTAATAGCGATCCGCTGCTGCTGCCTGTGAAAAAACTCATGTTATTTTCCTGCAAAACGATGTCTTCTTTAATTTTATTGACTTTCTGGTTAATCCGTTGTCTTTCGCCTTCGATTTTTTTGTTGTCATTGGCTTTTACCCATTCGTCCACTTGTTTTTGAAACTGAATGTCACTAAGGCCAGATAAAGAGACGTCAATTCCCTGAAAGGCTTTTTTGATTGCATCCTTGTATTCATCTTGGAGTTTGTCTTTTTCCCATTTGGGAACAAAACCGACTTGTGTCCATGTATTTTGAAAATCCTGCAAAGCTTTTAAGTTTTGTGCTTTGTCATCAGAAACTTTAAAGGTTTTAATTGCTTCAATCAAATCTTGTTTCTTCTTTAGATTTTCTTTTTCTTCATTTTTACGGGTTTTAAAATAATTATCGCGAGCCGTAAAGAAGTTGTTACAAGCAAATCTGAAGCGTTTCCAAACCACATCAGACTGTTTTTTTGGAACCGAACCAATGGTTTTCCATTCTTCCTGTAGTTTTAAAATCTGATCGCGCGTGTCATTCCAATTGGTGTTATTTTGCAATGTTTCTGCACGAACACAAATGTCAGTTTTCTTTTGCAAATTTTCATCAAACTCTGATTTGCGTTGTTGGAAAAACTCTTGCTTCTTGTCAAAAAACAGATTACAGGCAGAACGGAAACGGTCATAAATTGCAGCATTGTGTTTTTGGGCAACCATACCAATGGTTTTCCAAACTTTCTGTAGCTCCATCACCTCATTGGTGCGCTCATGCCAGTCCTGAATCTTTTCAATATTCAGATTGGCAATGATTTCAGCTTTTTCACACAAGGCATTCTTTGCACTGAGATTATGCCCCCGCTCTTCTTTTTTCTTTAGGAAATAATCTTGATGTTTTTTGTTAATTTCCTGTGATGTCATGCTGAAACGCTCCCAAATTTCCTCGCGTTTTTCTTTTGGAACAGGACCAATTTCACGCCACAAATCATGAAAATCCTGAAGTTTTCTGTATGCATCAATAATTTTAGGCTCCAAAATGAGTTTCTCCGCTTTTTCACATAATTCAAGCTTTAATTCCAAATTCTTTTTGAAATCCATATCGCGGAGCTCATTATTGATTTTTATGAAATCATAAAAACGTTCTATCTGAAGATTGTAGTTATTCCATAATTCACGAGCGTTTTCTTTCGGTACATTACCAATTTGTTTCCAATCATTTTGCAACTGCCGAAATTCTTCAAAGGTTTTGCGTAAAGATTCTTCCCCGTTGGCAAGCACCTTGATTTTTTCAATAATTGTCTCTTTCTTTTTTAGATTTTCAAGTTTAACAGCCGCTTGCTCCGCATTAAATTTGGCTTTTTTAATTTTGAAATCTTCCAGTAATTCCTTTAAATAGGTCTCATCTTTATCTTTTGGCGGGTCAAAATCCATCGGATCCTTCCCGTTTTCTACGAATAATTTTTTTAGGTCAGCCAGTTTCTCATGCTGCAGTTTGTAAAAGCTGGCTTTTATTGCATCAACTTGCGGACGTGCCTTTTGTACATCATCTTCCTGTACTGCAGTTTTTAACGCATCAAGCAACGCTTGTTTTGTGAAGCTGTTGTAATCTGGGATTGTTTCTGAATTGTCATCTTTCCCGTTATCGTTTTTAGCATCATTGTCCGAAGTGTCGGGTTGATTTTTTTCGGCTTCTGGTTTCAAATCTGCAGTTTCGGCATTTTCTGCTTCCGGTGCATTCTCTGCTTCTGGTACCTTCTCTACTTCCGGTGCATTTTCTGCTTCTGGCAACTTCTCTACTTCTGGTGCATTTTTAATTTCGGGGGAAGACATTTTGTTTTCAGAGTTTTCGGAGGTCGCTTCTGTATTATCCTGAGCACTTGTTACAGTATCCGATGCATTGTCAGATTCCTGTGGGCTTTCCTGTGCTTCAGGTTGCGTAGTTTCCGGATTTGAATCTGATACAATTTCAGATGCACTTTTTGCTTGTGCTTCTTCCTTTGGATGATTATTCAAATCTTCGTTTTCTAAGTTGGCGTTCTGTTTTTCTTCGTTCATTACTGATTATTTTAACTTCAGATTTATTTGCAAATATCTTTAGATTTTTCAAAAAGATTGCAATTTTAGTAAAAATGTTTGAAATTAAGACTTAAAGCTCAAACTTTCAAAGCATTTCTAATCAAATCGGGTTAATATTAACAATTTAGACTGAATCTGACTTTGTCTCAAAGCTTTTCATTAATTTTGCACAAATTTAACAATATGCGCATTGATATTATCACAGTTTTGCCTGAATTATTAACAAGCCCCTTGGGTCATTCTATTTTAAAACGGGCGCAGCAACAAAATCTTGTTGAAATTCATCTCCACGATTTAAGGGAGTATGGTATCGGAAAGCACAGACAGGTTGATGATTACGCATACGGAAACGATGCCGGAATGGTGTTGATGCCTGAGCCGGTTGATCGTTGTATTGCTGATTTGAAAAAAGCGAGAAATTACGATGAAATTATTTATACCTCACCGGATGGTGAGCAATTCGACCAGCCCATGGCAAATGCAATGTCAATGTTGGAAAATATTATCATTTTATGCGGACATTATAAAGGCATTGATCATCGAATTAGAGAACATCTCATCACAAAAGAAATCAGCATAGGCGATTTTGTCATGACGGGTGGTGAGTTGGCAGCAGCTGTAATGGCGGACAGTATTGTGCGATTAATTCCTGGAGTATTGTCAGATGAAACCTCTGCATTGAGCGATTCATTTCAGGATGGTTTGCTTTCCCCGCCGGTTTATACCCGACCTGCTGATTATAATGGCTGGGAAGTGCCTGATGTGTTGCGAAGCGGAAATTTTAGGAAAATTGACGAGTGGAAAGCTAATCAGGCTTATGAGCGAACAAAGAAATTGAGACCCAGACTGTTGGGAGATACGGAGGATAAAGCATGAGGAGTTTATTACAGGCGGAAAACATTTCAAAACGTTTCGGTGTTAATCTGCTCTTTGAAGGATTATCAATAAGCGTATCCGAGGGACAAAAAATCGCCTTGATTGCGAAAAATGGAACCGGAAAATCTACCTTGTTAAATATTCTTGCCGGCATGGAAACTCCCGATGAGGGAAAATTGTCCTCTGTTCAGGATTTGAGAATCGGATATTTGCCTCAGAACATTATGTTGGATGATTCCAAAACAGTAATTGATGCAATTTTTCATCTTGATTCTCCTTTGATGAATGCCGTGCGGGATTACAGTGGGGCGCTTACGTCCGATGATGCTGATAAATTGCAGAATAGCATTGATGAAATGGATCGCTTAGATGCATGGGATTTGGAGCTTAAAATGAAACAAATCCTGACAGTGTTGAGAATTGACGAAATCGGAATGAAAGTTGGTCAGTTGAGTGGCGGACAGCGAAAGCGCGTGGCATTGTCTGCAGTTTTGCTTGAGGAACCCGATTTGCTAATTCTCGATGAGCCTACCAACCATTTGGATTTGAATATGATAGAGTGGCTTGAGGCGTTTTTGATTCAATCAGGAAAAACCCTCTTGATGGTAACACATGATCGGTATTTTTTGGATCGTGTGTGTAATGTTATTTTGGAAATTGATGACAATCAGCTGTATGTTTTCAAGGGAAATTATTCCTATTATCTGGAAAAACGTCAGGAACGAAAAGAAAATCAAGTGGTTGTTGCCGAAAAGGCTGAAAATTTATTGCGAAGTGAGTCGGAATGGATGCGACGCATGCCGAAAGCTAGAGGAACTAAAGCAAAATTTCGGGTTGAGAATTATTACGAGCTTAAGCAAAAAGCACAGCAACAGCGTGATGAAGCTATGAATATTGCAATTCCTTCAACACGTTTAGGAAGTAAACTTTTTGATATTTATCATCTGAAAAAAGCGTTCGACGAGAATCTTTTAATCAGTGATTTTAATTACAAATTTGCGCCTTTCGAGAAAATTGGAATTATTGGTGCGAACGCTACCGGTAAAACAACCTTTCTTGAGTTGCTGTCAGGAAGACTAAAACCCGATTCCGGACGGATTGAAGTAGGACAAACCGTTAATTTGGCGTATTACCGCCAGGATGGAATGAATTTTAATGAAGAAGATCGCGTGATTGACGCCGTTACCAAAATTGCAGAGTCTGTTCAACTTGATAAAGATAAACTGTTTTCTGCTCAGCAATTTTTACTCTACTTTATGTTTCCCGTGCCCAAGCAACAGCAACAAATTAAAACGCTGAGCGGAGGGGAAAAACGACGGCTTTATTTATGCACGGTTCTCATGACGAAACCCAATTTTCTGATTTTGGATGAACCGACCAATGATTTGGATATTGTTACTTTACAAGTTTTGGAAGATTATCTGCTCCAATTTAACGGGTCAATGCTGATTGTTTCTCACGACCGCTATTTTATGGATAAAATTGTGGATCACATGTTTGTGTTTGACGGCAACGGAAATGTTAAAGATTTTCCGGGAAATTATTCGGTTTACCGGTCAAAAAAGGATTTTGAAGAGCGGGTTGAAAAATTGAATGCCTCAAAGAAGAAAGAAATAACAAAGAAGGATGCGCCTCAATCTGCCAATAACTACGCGAATAGATTGTCGTACAAAGAAAAAGTAGAGTTCGAAAAACTTGATACTGAAATTGCAACCTTAAGCTGCGAAAAACAAGAAATAGAATCCAATTTAGCTTCAGGGGATTTGTCAGCAGAAGCATTACAAGCAAAATCTAAACGTTTTTCTGAATTGAGTGATTTGCTTGACGTAAAAGAAATGCGTTGGTTAGAGTTGAGTGAGAAGCAGTCCTAGTTTATTTGTGATATTCAATGCTGATTTTATTTTTTTAATTCGTGATGTGGTTATATATTTGTGTTGATTAAAAAAAACAGATAGATGTTGTCTATTATTACGAGCGTTTATAACCAAAGAGCAATGAATGAGTTGTTTTATAGCTCATTATGCAGGCATACCAAATCTGATTTTGAGCTCATTGTTATTGATAATGGTTCTACAGATGGAAGTCGTGAATATTTTTTGTCAAAACCCAATGTTAAACTCATTCAAAACAAAGGGAATTTTAATTATCCATATTGTCAAAATATTGGCATTGAACATGCAAAGAATGATATTTTGTGTTTTTTTAATAATGATATACTTGTAACGCAAAACTGGGATAAATACATTCTACAAGCTCTTGATGAAGATTCCCGTTTGCAAATTTTATCAGTTTCAACAAATGATCATCTGGAGAGTAAGTCTCGACTTAA
>CAYOUD010000058.1:0-1584 GCA_964407055.1 uncultured Bacteroidales bacterium
CTGCGGGTTTAGATGATTCAAATCTGCACAAAGGGAATTCCATGAATAATGCAGGATAATTTAAATATTTTATAGTACAAAATATTTGTTTGTCATTAAATAGTGTTTATCCATAATGTCCGATATTTGCGTTGTTGCTCAAATTTCAAATCCTCGAATCTGCCATGTGGCGGATACTGCGGCTTGAAATTTTCGCACGCCTTAATCTCGAACATTATGAACTAAACACTTGACTGTATTGACAGACACTAAATAGAATAAATAAGATAATTATTTATAAAACATTTAAAATTTGTCCCAAGAAAAACCAACCATTATCATTCTGTTAATGTTATGTTAATCTCTTTATTGTTAGTTAATGTTAACTATATTTGTAAAATAATATTTTATGTATTGCCAACAATTGAAAACATAAGTTTTTATTTTGAGAAAGGCGAAACTGAAAACATTAAAAATAAAATATGCTTACTGCTAGACAAGAAGAAATAATAGAAACAGCGCTTGAGCTGATTGATTCAGAAGGGATACAAGGGTTAACAATTAAAAATCTTTCCAAAAGAATTGGCATTTCCGAACCTGCCATTTACAGGCATTTTGAAAGTAAAATACACATTATTACTACGGTATTAGAAATGCTTAAAAAGGACAGTGAAAGTATTTTTAATATAAAAATATCTGAGCACGAGAGTGCTATAGAAAGAATATCAAATCTGTTCGAAAGTCATTTTATAATGTTTGCAAATAAGCCTGCATTAGCCTCTGTAATTTTTTCTGAGGAATTGTTTCAGAATGAAGCAGTTTTAAAAGCAAAAGTAGCCGAGGTAATTAGCCATAACAATGAGATGCTTGTTTCAATCATTCAAACAGGACAGGAAAAAAATGAAATCAGGCAGGATATAAAAACTGAAGATTTAGCCATTTTAATTATGGGCACATTACGGCTTTATGTAAAGAAGTGGCAACTTTCAGGATTAACATTTAATCTCAAAAAAGAAGGAGCCAGAATAATTGAAATGATCAAAATATTAATCAAACAAAATAAAAACGCATGAAAATTACAGATGTAGCAAAACAAGAAATCATAGACACGGCACACAAAGTAGATGTTAGAAAACTATATGATAAAGACAGTGCTCAGGTTATGCATATAACACTGAAACCCGGAGAAGCATTAAAACCACACATAACACCTGTGGATGTTTTCTTTTATGTTCTGCAGGGTACAGTTGACATTAGAATAGGTGATGAAACTATATCCGTTGATAAAGATAAGCTTGTGGAAAGTCCAAAAGACATTGTTCACAATTTATCAAATAACAGCGATTCTGATGCACGCATTATGGTTGCTAAAGCACCAAAACCAACAAGTAAATCCAAATTATTGTAGCTATGTCAGAAAACACTAACAAGGCCGGGAAAAGACAGGAAAATCTGTTTGCTTTTTCATTGGAGTGGAGCATGGTGAAGATGGTATTGAACTTATCAAACACACAAAGATGCCATTGACCATATCATACCTCAGGACATGCTAAAACTTGAGGACAAGCAAATGCAGATGGGTATCTCCCCGACGGATATAAAAAA
>CAYOUD010000058.1:1684-14704 GCA_964407055.1 uncultured Bacteroidales bacterium
TAAAACTTGAGGACAAGCAAATGCAGATGGGTATCTCCCCGACGGATATAAAAAAGCTGGAAGGTAAAAAACGCCTGCTGGACTGGAAATAAAATGTAATATGGTGAAGTTAAAATATAAAGTATTTTTTAATAAAGCGTAGTTTATCTAAACTACGCTATAAAAGTATGTAACTTATGAAACACGCAGGTTTTTTATTGAAATTTTTGGCAATTTCCCTATTTGCGATATTGGCATCAGGGCAAACGAGTAAAGGATGTGAGATTAACTTTGAAATTCTAAAAGGAGAAAAGGAAGTTTACGAATCAGGCGATATTATCGTTGTAAAAGTAAAGGTAACACTTACTCATCGATCATGTCCAGTGGCAATGAAACAAACTAAATTTACCATGGAAGGTATGGAAGTTGAAGGCGCCACCAGTTGGGAACAGAAATCTCAAATGGTATGGGAACGCAAGCTCAAAATCAAAATTACCGGTGATGCCTCAGGAGAGGTGGGTATCAACTCAATACGCATCTGCGACAAGGATGGTGGTTATGGTAGCCTCCGGATAAAAGTAAAATCAGACTAATCCCAAAAACACATAACTTATGAAGCGATTGAAACGTTGCACAATCAGCTTGCTAATGATATTCCTATTGTTTCCGGTATCCTTGACAGCACTTGCATCCAGCGGGATAATAACAGGATCCGGCATACAGGAAGAATCATTCAGTGACAGCTCAGACGATGAGTTTTCAGAGGAAGCATTCGCTGACGACGAATTTTCAGAAGATGAATTTGTCACTATAGACGAAGCCAAAAACCTCGAAGATAAGGAGCAAACTAGCTACACGAGATTATATTATGCCATCGCCATACTAGCATTAACGATATTGGCAGCGGTGTTTATGAAATTTAAAAAAACAAGAAAACTCAGACTGTTAGTTCTGTTGATTGCCATGGTAATATTTGGCTTCTACCGAGGCGGCCCCGGTGTAATTTCCAGTTTTCAGAATACTTATCTGGCAGCCATTGGCGTGGAAATAAACTGGCAGGCCTTTGTATTGTTTCTGGGGCTCATTCCCATCACATATTTTGCCGGAAGGGTTTTCTGTGGATGGATTTGTTACCTGGGTGCGATACAGGAATTTCTTTACAACAAGAAATTCAAAATTCTGGAATCAGCAAAAGCACAGAAAATCATGCGTATTATACGCAGTGTGGCACTCTCAGCCTTATTGATACAATTGACATTTACACACATAATCATGTGGAATAAGGTCGGCCCGTTTAAAGTGGCTGTCAACCTGTTTTCACCAAACATAGCAGGGTATATTCTACTGGGCATTGTACTCATAAGCTCAGTATTTATGTACCGACCGTTTTGCAAGACACTTTGCCCTGTGGGATTGTTACTGGGCTTTATTGCAAAAATTCCCGGAGCCTCTGTGCTTGGTATTGATAATAATTGTGCCGGATGTAAAACCTGCAACGAATCATGCGATATCAATGCCATCACAAGGGAAAATAAAATCAGTAAAATGGACAACCAGGAATGCATTCGCTGTGGCGATTGCATAAGTGACTGTAAAGAAGAAAGTATCTCATTTCATCACAAAAACAAAAATCATCATGACAAAATTGTTCTTAAAGCTGGCAGTTGTAATCGGAATTAGTTTGACAATTATGAATATTAATCATGCCAATGCTCAAATGCATTGCCGTAGTATTTTGGGAAGCCATCTGACTCCTTTTCATGAAAATATTCCGTTGTTATGGGCTTTAGAAGGCACTATGGCACCGGGCATTATGATTCCCATAGGTACAGAAGACAAAGCCATGCTCAATGGTGGTATGGTCATCGGTGCACTGAATTATTCATTTTTAGATAATCACAGTTTATATCTTGAAGGTGGTTATAAAAACTGGAAAAATTCCGAATTGTCGCAGGACATTGGCGGAAAACAACCACTTGGCATGCGTCAGGCATTTTATCAATATTCAGGAAATAATGTCTCCGCTACCCTGGGTTTACAAGAGATGAAACTGGCAAATTACTACCTGATTGATGAACGGATTATTGGCGGCAATTTCGATTATGAATTAAATGCCTGGACATTTAATCTTATGACAGGTACCGTAACAAATGCATTTGCCCGCATGGGTAAATTCTGTGGAAACAAGCATCTGTATAACCTCATTGGTGAACATTATACGGAAAACATAGGGAAAAAACTGGGCGAAACCAATATGGTCGCATTTGTCCTTAACTGGGATCCTGCTTATGAAAAGCCAACAGAATCAGATAATGAGTTTGGAGAATTTTCATCCTTTGATGATGGAGAGAACAAACAGACGGCAGGCCTTTCCAATATCGGAATATTGTATTATAATGAATTTGGCAAAATCATGCCGGATGTGAAACACTACTTTGGTAGCATACAGGACTGGGATTTGCCGTGGGACTTTAAAGGTCAAACCGGACTTGTCGGACAAGCAATGCCATCCAACAATGCCATGGTATATCATGCCCGATTAGGACGCAACATCAACTGGAAAAAGGGAGCCATGACAGAAATTGAAGCCGGATACATCGGGCTACTTGAGGTGGATAAAGGTGCTGTGTTTCAACCGCTATTCAGCAATTTGTTTTTGGGTGAGATCATGCGTCTCGATGCTGCCGATTTTCCCTTATGGACAGCAGAAATAAAGCACCGTTTTCCGGGAAAAGCAGCATTGCACACAGCAGTAAAAGCAGTAGGACAAACTTCAGGCAACAATACCAATGAAATTGATCTGGAAATAGGCGCAAAATTGTTTAACCATTCAAAAATCACCGCTATCCTCAGTCACGTTCAAACAGATGCCCTAGCCGATGATGTGTTTATGACAAGATTGGAGGTGAGGGTGGCATTTTGACATGATTATTTCAGTAATATTCTCAAATCCCTTTTCTAACGATTTTATTTCAGACATGAAAAAATAAAAATAATTATCATAAACAATGAACATAATCAAAATCCATATGTTAGTTAGTATTAACAAACCTAAATTATTATGAAAAAAACAACAATCAGATTAAAAGTTGCATCCGCATTGATTATAGTTGCTGTATTAGGCATCAGCGTCTATTTTGTAATGGCCATTCTTGGAAATACCAGAATGGAAACCGATCTTGATGAATACATGCCTAAAGACCATCCTGCATTCATTTATAGTGATCAGGCTGAAGAATGGTTTAATATTAAAGACGGGATATTGATTGCCATTGAAAACAAAGACGGTATTTACAACACACAAAGTCTTCAAAAAATCAAAGACATTACCAAAGATCTGCAAGACATGGAAGCCTTTGATGATAATGATGTGTCGTCTCTGTACTCAGCTGACAACATAACTGGCTCGGAGTATGGCATGGAAGTAGAAGCCTTTTACAAAAAAACACCGAAAAGTGAAGAAAAGCTTAACAAGATACGAAAAAGTGTCAGAACAAACGATATGATTTACGGCCGCTTTGTGTCGGAAGATGAAACAGTGGCTTTGATTGTAGCCGGAATGAATGACAGCACATTTACCGAGGCCTTTTATCATAAAATCCTTGATTTTGCCAAATCCTTTGAGGGTGATGAGGATAATATTTACGTAGCCGGTCGCCCTATTGTTGAGGGTACCATGGCGACGCTTGGCCCTGCCGATATGAAACGCATGGTTCCAATCGTATTAATTGTAATTGCAGTGGTTCTGCTTTTGTTGTTGCGTAATATTAAAGCAACAGTAGCCACATTGTTTACAGTGTTTTTTAGTACCATTTGGGCTTTCGGTTTGATGGCTGCTCTGAAAATTCCCATTTATTCAGTCTCAACTATGATCCCGGTGATGCTAATTGCTATCGGGGTAGCATACGGCATATACTTTTACAATCACCTTAATCAGTTTTACAGAGACAAACCAGACGCCACCCGAAAAGATGCCATTTCCCATACCTTGCGAATATTATGGAAGCCCCTGTCAATGGCAGCCTTTACAACCATGGTAGGCTTTGTTTCATTGTTGACATCACAGATATATCCCATTAAATATTTTGGTATTTTCACGGCATTCGGGATTTTTACTTCATTCATGCTTGCTCTCCTGTTTCTCCCATCTGCAGTGATTCTTTTTGGATACAAACCCGGAAAGCATAATAAAGTCGCATCGGGTAAAAGCTGGTTTGAAACAAAATTAAATAAGATTACTGACGCTTTACTGAAACATAAAAAATCTGTTTACATCACGGTAATTATCATCGTAGTCATTTCGCTTTTCGGACTACAGCGGGTGTGGATTAATTCCAGTTTCCTTGACAAATTCGAAAAAGACAGTGATATTGTTCTTACAGACAATTTTGTTAACAGCAAATTTGGTGGTACTTCTACCTTAAATGTTGTTCTTGAAGCTGAAGATTCAGATGCATTTAAACAACCTGAGAATCTTCGACTAATTGATCAGATGCAGGATGAAACAACCGGACTAAAAAAAGTCGGGAACTCATTTTCACTGGCTGATTACCTGAAACAAATGAATAAGGTAATGAATGAAGATAAGGACGAGTATTATCGTATTCCTGATAATTCAAATCTGGTAGCACAATATCTGTTACTGTATGAAATGTCTGGTGATCCTGAGAACCTGACAAAAGTGGTCAACTATAATTACAACCGGACCAATGTTACTTTTCAGCTCAAGGGGGATGATTCAAAGACCATCAATGCAGCATTGGATATTATTAAAACATATGAGGATAAATTTGAAGAACAAGGCATTAAACTAAACTTTGCCGGCTCGGGATACAAAGCATTGGTCTTTACTGATTTAATTCTTGAAGGACAGATATTGAGTATCATACTTTCGCTGGGACTTGTTTTAATTTTACTTACACTGATGTTCAGGAGTATAAAAGCCGGGCTGATAGGTTCAGTGCCGATTATGATTACCGCACTCATCAGTTTTGGTGTCATGGGATTATTCAACATCCCTCTCAGCACTACAACAGCTCTGCTATCAAGCATTGCCATAGGTATTGGTATCGATTATGCAATACATTTTATTCAGCATTATCGCATGAATTTCGCAGCGAAACAAAACAGGCTGCAAGCCATGTATACCACAATGTCTCAAACGGGCAAAGCAATATTGTTTAATGCCATTGTTGTGATTACCGGTTTTCTGGTTCTACTGTTCTCAGTATTTCCGCCTAACAGGACACTGGGTGCACTTGTATCAATGAATATGTTCACAAGCTTTCTTGGGACATTGACTATCATGATGATTCTGCTTTACATGACAAAAGTCTTCACGAAAAAACAAAATAATCAGAAATAATTATGATCCTTCAAGCCCTGATAACTGCTGTTTTGGCTATTCCAATCGTTTTGCCTGATTCTGCTATGGCTCAGGACAGCACGTTTAATGCTGATCAGAACCTGTTTTTTAAAACTATAAGAGCAAATCAGGATGAAAGCTACATCACATTTAGTCAGGGCTTGGGAAATATGGATCCATTAATTTTTGAAGCTAAGATTGCCCCCTATTATTTGTTGCGAATAAGCAAAGATTCAAAATGGGGAGCCACACTAACTCCGAATATCATAATCAGGATGTTTGCAGAGGAGTCATTTCCGGTAAGAGCTCCTAGCTATATGCCAAACCTAACATTCTACCGACAGTTATCTGATGGTATCAATAATAACAATATGGTACATTATATTTACCTCAAAGCTGCTCATCACTCAAACGGGCAAGACGAGGCATTTTTCAATCCTGATGGAAGCATCAATACACTTTCTGGGAATTTTTCAACAAATTTCATTGAGCTTGGTACTTTTTTCAACCACAAGTTCAAAACAGCAAACAATGTGGGTGAGTTTTTTCACACTTCAATAGAATATCACCTGAATGTAGCCAGAAGTAAAGCGCTTGAAGGGCGGTACAGTTTTATCAGATGGCACAATAATTTTAGGGTGTTTAAGCTACCTAAAAACTGGTCATTATCCAAATTTGTAACAAACCCTCATTTTCAGACAACCATTAGAACAACTTGGCTTTTTGGAGAAATTAAGGATGCAGCCGTACTGAATTTGAGGGAACGTTTTAACTTTTCTGTTACTGTAAATTACCGTCCAAAAGCACTTCACGACGTAAGTATTTTTGCTAATTACTACTCCGGTGAAGATTATTATAACATGCAATTTGCAAGAAGAATAAATGTGTTTCGCGTGGGCCTGCAAGCCTACTCATTTAAATAAAAAGATGTCTAACAATTAAAAATTTAATATTATGAAAAGAAACAGTTTGATTTTATTAGCAGCCGTATTTCTAATGGCATTTTCATCTCAGAATAGTGATGCACAGATGAATGGTGCACAAATTATGAAAAAAGTGTATGATCGCCCAACCGGAGATGATACACAAGGATCGCTAACAATGACCCTAGTCAATAAACAGGGAGAGCAAAGGGTGAGAAAACTCAGCCAATACACAAAAGACGAAGGAAAAACGGAGAAGAAAATCATGTTCTTCGTTTCTCCTGCTGATGTGAAAGGAACATCCTTTATGACCTGGAGTTATGACAGTGACAAAGATGATGACCAATGGATTTATCTGCCGGCACTGAAACGAACAAAACGCATTAGCAGCGGAAGCAAAAGCGACTACTTTATGGGGTCAGACTTCACATATGATGACCTTGGCGACCGTCATCTCAGTGAGGACGAGCATAAACTTTTACGTGAAGAATCCATAAACGGGAAAGAATGCTATGTAGTGGAAAGTACTCCCATAGATGAAGACTACATGTATTCGAAAACAATTACCTGGGTAAGAAAAGATAACTTCATTGGAATAAAAAGGGAATTTTATGATGAAGATGGTGATCTGCTTAAAAAACTAAGCATCAAAGAACTTGAGAAAATCAACGGTTTTTGGACAATTATGGAAACCGAAATGAAAACCATCCAGAAAAATCACAAAACCCTCATGGAATTTTCCAATATAAAAATCAATCAGGGCATCCCTGCTTCCAAATTTACAGAACGCAGTATGACGATGGGAAGATAACCGGGATACCTGTAAATGTCATATGTTATTTTGAAAACTAAAAATGAAATTTTATGATAAGAAAAATTGCAATATTACTGACATTAACGCTTATGTTTTGTCAGATGCAGGCTCAGGAAAATGTATCCATAAACGGATATATACGCAACTATACCGGTGTATTGACAGAAAAACCAAACAATTTCTCAATTGTACAAAACACCTTTGATCTGAACTTTGAAAAACGAGCAAATAAAGTTGCATTTAAAGTCAACCCATATCTCTATCACTACACCGACCGCAAACTTGAACTGGGACTGCGAGAGGCATATATGGATATGTATTTTGACAATTTTGACATAAGGCTTGGCAAACAACAAATCATCTGGGGAAAAGCCGAAGGTGTGTTTATCACCGATGTGGTATCGCCTAAAGATTTACGCGAATTTTTACTGCCTGATTTTGATGAAATTAGAATAGGAATTACCGCTGTAAAATTAAATTTTTACAAAGGCAGTCATTCCTTTGAGGCTGTATGGACACCTGTTTTCACACCAACACAAATGCCTGCTGATGGTTCAATTTGGGCACCAATAATGAATTTCCCCATAAATCCGGAATGGGACTACTCTAGCTCAGAATTATCACCAAGCCTAGAAAACAGTGAAGTTTTTGGCCGATATTCAGTAATGGCATCAGCCTTTGATTTTGAATTGGTTGGCGGATACTTCCACTACGATGACCCGGCTATGCATTTAAGTAAAGAAATAGATTCCGCCACTATGCAGTTAACCAATCTGGCTGTAAGACCGGAATACCACCGTGTTGGTATGGGTGGGGGCAGCTTCAGTGTTCCACTCGGAGATCTGATAATTCGTGGAGAAGGGGCATATTACAGCGGCCGCTTTTTCCAGACAGAGAACCCTGCTATTCCCGATGCGACAATCGAAAAGAATAATCTACATTATATGGCAGGATTGGATTATACCATAGGAGGTGTAAGGCTAAGCGCACAATTTATCCAGGAATATATACTGGATTATGAAGAAGGCATATATAACGATGAAATGGAAAACACCGTAACTTTCCTAGCGAAAAAGAATTTTTTCAGGGAAAAACTCTGGATTGAGTTGTTCTCCTACATCGGAATTAATAACGAAGATGCCCTGATTCGTCCAAAAGTAACTTACGATTTCGCTGACGGCTTTGAAATACAGACGGGTGCAAATATATTTGTAGGTAAAAGTGGTCGTTTTGGACAATATAATACAAACGATATGATATTTTTAAAACTTAAATATAGTTTCTAAAAAAATCCTTCTTTGCAATGCAAACCGAGCAAAGAATATACAATGCAGCAAAACATGCTTTCCTGAAATATGGCTATCATGGCACTACTATGGAGCAAATTGCCAGATATGCCGGTTCAGGTAAAGCAATGGTTCACTATTATTTCAGAACCAAAGACAAATTATATGAATTGGTGTTCAGCGAATTCATTAAAACGCTTTTCTCCGAACTGCACCAAAACAAATCACTGAAATCTCATCCTTATGAACAAGGAATTGAATATCCTGAACTTTATGAAATAGCTTGGTTTATAGCAAATGAATTTCGAACAAATAATCAAATCGCATTAAACATTATTAAAAAAAACACAGGGATTAAATCCATTTTAGAAACAGCCAATCAAACTGAAAACTGGGTGGATTGTTTCCAGAATCTAGTTGCTGCACAATTAAAAGATATACTTATCAAAAATCGTTTAACCCAAAAAATTCACCGCAAATAGGTAGATGTTAATACCGATTGTGAATCAAAATTGCCGATACAATTCATTCTATTTCTTGTATCAGCTTTGATTCTACATCGGCATTATTTACTCCCGAAAATCGGGGATCCCGGAGTTTTTGATTTTAAAGTGTCATAACATAAGGTGCTGTTGGTTAATGCTTTAACTTGCTGCAACTAATTTTTCTATTAACTCAAATTTGGGGTAATGCTTGCCATTATTAGTAGAAAAAAGTCTTTATCGACAATTAAAACTTTGGGGAGTAAGTGTATTTTGCTAAAATCTCATTATCGGTTTTCAATTTCATTTCAAGCTGCCAACCTGTATTTGATTGAAGTGATTGCGGGACATCCAGCACAAATTCAGAACGATGATTATATGCTTCAGAGCGAATTCTTTTTGTTTCGGTAAAAACTAATAACCCTTCATCATCAAACCATTCCAGACTGAGCATAACATCACGGTTTTCCGGTGCATCCGAAACGACATATCCCATTAGCTTGTTATGCACTTGGACAGCGTATAACATATACGGAGCATAAGCATCTTTGACAGCATAATGCAGGGCTTTCCATTCTCCGAAATAATCAATACTGCTCCAAGATATCGCAGGCCAACAATCATTTAACTGCCAATACAAACTTCCAGAACATTTAGGTTGGGTACGAAACCACCGGATGGCTTCAGAAATACCAAAAGCCTGCACTTGTTGTGACATTTGTCCGTATGCAACAGCGGTTTCAGGGATGTAAAAATATTGTTGCATCGTTTCTCGAATCAATCGATCTCCAAAGGGATGTCGCTGATGTGCAATCATAATATCAGATTCTATTTCAAGTACTTCTCCATCGTGCATATAATCAAGCATTTTCTGTGTCGGCCAAGCTTGGAATCCAAATTCTGACATAAATCGTCCTGTGTGTTTGCGATACGCCTCAAAGGGTTCTTCGCCCCACCAAACGCCCCAGTAATGATTATCACCTTCAGTAAGACTTTCATCGTGTCCCCAACCCCAAACCGGAGATGAAGGCAAATAATCGGATGCGACACCGGACTCACTCAAAATATCAGGAATCAATGTATCAAACAGGAAGGTATTTTGTTTCCAAATTTGGACAGAATCCGCATCGGACCAATTGAAAACCGATTGCCAGCCCCAATCGAACCAAGCATTTTTCACTTCATTGTTACCACACCAAAGCGCCAAACAAGCATGCCCTCTTAACCTATCGGTTTGATATTGAACTTCCTGTCGTACATTATCGAAAAACTGATTGTATCCCGGATACAAAGCACATGCAAACATAAAATCCTGCCAAATCATGATCCCCAGTGAATCGCATAATTCATAAAATTGTTCATCTTCATAAATTCCACCTCCCCAAACACGCAACATATTAAAATTTGCATCCACACAACTCTGCAACAATGCTTCGTGATTTTCATGCACTAAAAATGCATCCTGAGGAACATAATTTGCCCCTTTGGCAAAAACAGGAATTCCATTGACCACAAATTCAAAAATTTCACCGATGCTATCTTTATCACGACGTAATTTGATCGTTCTGACACCAAAATTCATTTGTTTTTCAAGCATTCCGTTATCGGTTTTCATGCGAAGCTTTGCAGGATATAAAAACGAATTTCCCATGCCATTCGGATACCATAACTCTGGGCTTTCAATCGTAAAAGGAAAGTGCAAAACAGCCTCTCCGGCTTGCAAAGAAACCGTTTGAGATACAAAGTAAAAATCATCAGATTGGAAATCCAGCTTCAGCTCAGTTTCCGTCTTGACATCTAATTTTACCACAAGCATCATTTCCGCACTTTCGTCCTGAATCGCCTGCGTTTCTACCCATGATGAAATCAGTCGAAAATCTTCATAGCCTTCAATTCGCACATCGCGCCAAATACCAAGCGAAGGCGTTTCAGGCGCCCAATCCCAGCCAAACTGAAAAGCAGCTTTACGCATATGGGCAAAATCTTCAGGAAGCACAAATTGACTTGCTGCAACCAATGAATCCAACACATTAAGCGGAGCAGATATTATCACTTCTAAACGGTTATTTTCCTCCTTTAGATTTTCAATGGAAAACCGGTATTGCCGATGCATATTATCTGTCTTGCCTAACAATTCTCCATTCAAGAATACTGTAGCATAGGTATCAATTCCATCAAAAACCAAATCCTGATACGGATAATGCATTCCGGGAAAATCAAATTCGCATCGGTAAATTACATCTTCACAACCGGTTTCCAAGTGACTCGCGTAAGCTTTTATGTAAGGATGCTTAATCAAACCATGATGCATTAAATCCATGGTAAAGTTTCCCGGCACATCGGCTTCCAAAGCCTCTTCCAGATTTTCCGACTGAAATGTCCAGTTCTCTGTCAAAGAAACAGACTCAAATATCGCTTTTTCATATTCCGAACAGGAAAAAAGCAAAAAATTCGATGCAAAAAGTCCTATCAAAATCGTATTTTTAAGCAAAATATTTAGTTTATGAAAATACATATATCGCTTATCGCTTTAGTTAGCACGTTGATTATCAGCGCCTGTACCTCTGCACCGGAACCGGCAAAGGAAATTAAAATTCTACCTCAACCCCTTGAAATTCATGCTCAGGACGGACGCTTTATAATCTCCGGTGAAAATACAAAAATATTTACTGATCAATGGGAAGAAAATTATCATCAGGCTATATCTCTCATGGAAAGTATCTGGCCACAGCCAGTAAAACATGTTATCGGCGATAAAAACGCCAATGTTTTTTTTCATCATGATACAACTTTGAAACCGGAAGCATACAATCTAAACATTACACCTGAAAAAATAGAGATTATTTGTGTAGATAGCGCCGGCGCTTATTATGCAATGCAAAATTTACGACAAATTTTATTGCAAAGCGAAACGAAAAACGGAGAAATTCAAATTCCCTGTGTTGAAATAAAAGATGCCCCTCGTTTTGCGTATCGTGGAATGCATTTGGATGTTTGCCGCCATTTTTTTACGGTAGATGAAGTCAAACGCTATATTGACATTTTGGGAGCACACAAATTCAATCGTTTTCACTGGCATTTAACAGAAGATCAGGGATGGAGAATTGAAATTAAACAATATCCTAAACTGACAGAAATTGGTGCTTACCGTTGGGAAACGGTTATTGGGAAAAATACCGAAGAATACGACGGCACAGCTCATGAAGGATTTTATACTCAGGATGAAATCCGTGAAATTGTGGCATATGCTCATAAAAATTGTACAGAAGTTATACCGGAAATTGAAATGCCCGGACATTCGCTTGCTGCCTTGGCTGCCTATCCGGAACTAGGATGCACAGGAGATCCCTACGAAGTTGCAAAAACCTGGGGCGTTTTCGATGATGTGTATTGCGCTGGAAATGATGAAACCATGCAGTTTATGAAAAATGTGTTGTCAGAAGTTGTTGAATTATTTCCGGGAGAATACATACATATCGGTGGAGACGAGTGTCCGAAAACGCAGTGGGAAACCTGCCCAAAATGCCAACAACGCATAAAAGATAATAAACTCGCTGATGAGCATGAACTACAATCTTGGTTTATTCAAGAAATTGAGCTTTATCTCAACGGAATGAACAAACGTATCATAGGATGGGATGAAATCCTAGAAGGCGGATTGGCTAAAAATGCAACCGTTATGTCATGGAGAGGAGAATCCGGAGGCATAAAAGCTGCGGAAAGCGGTCACGATGTGATTATGACACCAAATACCAATTGCTATTTTGACCATTATCAAGCAGAACCGATAGAAGAAGAACCCTTTGCAATTGGCGGGTTAACCACAGTAAAAGATGTTTATCAATACGAACCCGTTCCTGCAGCACTGAGTGATGAATTCAGCCATCATATTTTGGGCGCTCAAGCCAATTTGTGGAGTGAATACATGCCAACTGAATCGCATTTGCAGTATATGATGTTACCACGTGCGGGAGCATTGGCAGAAGTGCTTTGGAGCACCCCTGACAATAAAAACTATGCCTATTTTTTGGAGTCTTTGGATGTGATGCGAAAACTATACGACAAAAACGAGTGGAATTATGCCAAACATGTATTTGAGTAAATAAAATATTAGACATAACCCGAAAAATTCACCGCAAATAGTTAGATGTTAATACCGATTGTGAATCAA
>CAYOUD010000059.1:0-14577 GCA_964407055.1 uncultured Bacteroidales bacterium
GGTTTAGATGATTCAAATCTGCACAAAGGGAATGGCATGAATTTTCCGGGTTAAACAAACTTTAACATGTTTGGAAAGGAATTTGACGTTTCAATTATCGTATCAGCGTAACTCGACCCTGCGCAACATTATCCACACCGGCTGAATCTTTATATTTAACATACCAAACAAATTCTCCGAGTTCACAGAGCTCATCACCTTTTACATAAGAGCCATTGTATGTTCCATCCCAGGCGCCTTCTCCACAGGCATCGCAATCCTGATTGTTCTCAAAGAAATCAGTTTCATACACAATACCCCCGTATCGATCGTAAATTGTCAAGTAATATTCAAATTCATCAACACCATGTCCGCAAAGACGGAAACAATCATTAACACCATCGTTATTTGGAGTGAAAGCATTTGGAGCTGTAAACGTATATTCATCAAAAATTCGGATTTTTTTATACGTTGTATCAATGCATCCGAAACGATTTTCAGCAACCATTTTCACATTGTACCAACCAACGGCATCAAATTCATGCCAGGGATTAGAATGGCTGTATAGGGTTGAATCTCCATCCCCATAGTACCAATAAATACTATCAGCATCTGATGAAACATTAAAAAACTGAACGATAGGATTCAAAATTGATGCATGATTGGAATTCACATAAAACTCTGCGTCAGGTTTTGGATTAATGGTTATAAGCGATTCTCTGGTTCTACTCACCGAACAACCAAAATCAGAAGTAACAGTTAAAGCCACATCGAAAACAGTACTTTCGGTATAAATATGCACCGGAGTTTTATCAAATGAGAACTGTCCGTCTCCAAAATACCAGTGATAGGATTGTCCAACATCTGGGGAAAATTCATTAAAATAGAAGGTTCCCGGTGGGCAAGAACGTCGTTTATCGACTGTAAATCCGATGGGTGGGTCAGGCATTACCGTAACATCAAAACTCACTTCCACCGTAGGGGTTGAACATGCATCTGTAACTTGTAACGTATAAGTCTGTGTCACTTGTGGATAAATTGTAAATGGTGAAGGAACGACTTGTCCTGAATTTTGAATGACAATTTGATAAGGTCCTCCGTTTCCGCCTTCAATGTCCAGCTCCACATGTAAAGGTTCGCCTTTACAAATACTGTCGGCACTAAGCTGAAAATCACTGACTGTAATTTCAGGATACACATTAACCGTTGAATTCACAATATTAGAGCGACATCCGTTCATATCCTCCGCATAGAAAAAATAAGAAGTTGTTTCTGTTGGTGCGACAGTCATTGAATTAGAAAAGACGGTATCGTTTGTTTGTGGATTTATCCAATAGAAAAAGTAAGGTGCAGTTCCCCCAGTAAGCTGTGAAGTTAAAGTGGCTTCACCACCGATACAAATTTGTCGGTTTCCTGCTTGTATCGCAAATACCTGAGAGGGTTGATCAATGGTAAAAGGAACAGTTGCAACACATCCGTTTGCGTCGCTGACACTCAAATTATGAGTTCCTCCGTACCATGTAATTGTATCATTATCCACACCATTCGGCCAAAAGTAATTATATTCGAAACCAGCGAGGGTTGTATCGGGCGGTACGCCTCCAGCAACCTCAACCCAAGCAGATCCATCCATTGAGCCATAACAAGTAGCCGGTGATGTATTGACATCGAGAATAATGGTATCCGGTTGTTCGATTGTAATCACCGTATCAAACACGCAAGTGTAAGCATCGGAGACAGTAAAACTATAATCTCCGGCTGTTAAATTACTGATGGATGCACTTGATGATCCGATGCTCCACACATAAGAATAGGGAGCTGTATTATTAAAAAAAGACGTAAAAATTGCACCATCACTCCCACTATGGCAATTAACATGGGTTAGATCCAACACTAATTGGGAGCCCATATATGGTAATTCTTCGAGGCTTGCAGTTTCAATAACTTCTGCACCTGTCCCGTCAGTAACGGTAACTTCATAATCTCCGGGAGGAACATCTGTAATATCTTGACTTGTATCGCCATTGCTCCATTGAAAATCGTAAGGAGGTATTCCGTCTTGGATAAACAAACGTATTGTTCCATTTTCTCCGAAACAAACTTTATCTGTATAAATAAGATAGATATCCAGCATCACATCGCGCAGCAACTGCTCTGAAGCAATATTTTCCTTATCAGGTTCTATTTGTTGGGCAAAAGATTCTTTTGCATTCAGCAGAAACATGAGCATGAGTGCAAATCCAAGTAAAACGATATTCCCCTTTCGGTTCATTGTCATATCAATCAATCTAAATCACTTTATTCATTGTACAAAGTTCTCAAAAAAATTTAAACATTCCACATACAATTATGAAAATTCATCCACAATGTACTGTTTATTAATTTATCGCGCAAGCCTAACATAGCCATTGTATTCGTACCAGTTGCCAAAATTATCTTTATATTTTGTATACCATGTATATATACCGGGTTGCAAATAAGTATCACCTTTTACACGTGTCCCATAATATGTCCCGTCCCATGAACCCTCGCCACATTGGTCGCAATCCGCATCCAAATTATACATATCTGTCTCAAAAACCATTTCTCCCCAACGATTGTAAACTGCAAGATAAAATTCATTGGGATCAATGCTGTTTCCACACAGCCTGAAGCAATCATTATTTCCATCTCCATTAGGTGTAAAGGCATTTGGAGCCCAGAAAGTAGGTTCATCCACAATTCGGATAAATTTAAATGCTGTATCATGACATCCAAAAGAATTTTCACCAATCAATGTTACGCCATATTCTCCTTTGGCACGATAAAAATGCACAGGATCAGAAACTTCCCATATTGAGGAGTCTCCGTCACCAAAATACCAGAATAAACTGTCAGCAAATTCGGATATTCCTGTAAACTGAACTTGTGGATCAAGGATGGTTGCTTCATTTGGAGTTGCATAAAAATCAACAAAAGGTCTTGGATAGACTTCAATCATGTCATTGATTGTCTGCGTGTTTTCACATCCGTAACGATTTTGGATAGTCAGAGTGACGTCATAAAATCCTGCCTCGTTGTAAACATGCGATGTATTGTGTCCATACCCAAAACGGTTGTCCCCAAATGCCCATTGATAGGTATTTCCATCGTTAGTGTTCAACTCGTTAAATGTTATTCTTAAAGGAGGACATCCTTCAATAAGATCGGATACAAAATTATTTTCAGGAATTGTCCAAACAGGAATATAAATTGAATCCGTTACGGCTGGAGTTTCACAATCATCTGTTAAAGTAATATACCACATTTGAGACTCCTGAGGATAAATTGTAAATGGAGACGGGATAATCTGTCCATCTTGCAACTGCATGGTATATGAACCGCCGTTACCACCTTCAACATCAACAAACAAACGCACCGGAGCATTTTCACAAACCGTATCTTGATTAACAGTAACAGAAAGAATTTCCAGTGGTGGTTTTACATTCACGGTAAAATCATGATAGGCTTCGCACCCATTTTGGTCGGTTACGGTAAGATAATAATCGGTTTCACTTTCAGGTGATGCATAAAAGACATGATCAATACCACTTGTGCCGTCGTCGCCTAGCCAAGTATAGTTATAGGGATCAGAACCACCCATGACTTCAGCGCCAAGGGTTGCAGTTCCACCAATACAAATTGAAGCCACATTATCAGGCACAATTTGGATATCCTGCGGTGCATCAACCACAACTTGAGTTTCGTTACGACAGCCTTTCGCATCGGTAATTGTTAAACTATAGGTTCCACCAGTGATCTGAATGCTATCGTTTGTTGAACCGTTACTCCAAACATAGGAATAAGGGGGGGTACCGCCACCAACTTCAACATATGCCAATCCATTATCAATACCGGGACAGGAGGCTGTTTCTGAATAAGTGTTATTATACAATGGCGATGGTTCATCAATAAAGAAAACGGTATCAGTAGAACAACCAATTTGATCAACAACAGTCACATCATAAAGCCCGGAACAAAGATCTTCCATAATTCGGTTATCCGATGCCCATGAGAAATTAAAGGGTGGTATTCCACCGTGTACTGTTAATTCAGCACTTCCATCACAGGAACCATTGCATGAATTATCATCAGTATCTAACTCAAGTGACATTTCTGGGCTTACAGTTATGGTCATATCCTGAATGGGAGAAACACAATGATGTGCATCTTCGACATAAACACTATATGTTGTAGTTTCTAAAGGAGACATAGCCTGTACTTCGGGACCGACATTATAGGCACCACCATCGCTCCAATAAATTGTGTATGGCATGGTTCCACCAGATGGGGTTGCCATCAGATTCAAAATTTGTCCTTCGCAAATGGCCATATTCTCCGTAAAGGAAATATTTAATGAATTAGGCTGTGTAATTGTAAACGTTTCTGTAACCCAACAATCATTTGCATCATAAACAGTGACGTTATACACACCGGCAGGAATGGCAGGCAATTCTGAAGCAGAAGCTCCATTTGACCAAACATAAGTGTAAGGAGGTGTTCCACCATTCATCATAATTTCAGCATTTCCGGTTGCATTTCCGTAACAATCGACATGATTAAAACTGGTATCATAAACTAACTCTGTGGGTTGGTCGATGGCGAAAGGCTCACCGGTTGTACAGCCATTTCCGTCAGTTACTGTGATACCATAATCGCCGACGCACAAATCGCCTGCATATGGGGTTCCACCAGTCCATGAATATGAATATGGAACCGTCCCACCAGTAACAGCAATCTCTGCTTCTCCATTACATGAATTATAACAGGGATCATCAGTAATTGTGAGTACATGTTCTAAAAGTTGGGGAATCAATACCGTATTTGTTTCACTCACCGCATATCCCATTTCATCAACAGTTAAGCTGATTTCATAAAGACCGGGATTTGCATATGTAATTACGTATGGTCCTTGTCCCGTACCACTAATAATTGTTGCATCGCCAAAATCCCAAATAAAATCGGCCCAATCGTATGCATCACCGACAAATGTCACAGTTAATTCATCACCATAACAAAGCGATTCTGAAATGGTAAAATCAGCCGTTGGAATATGATAGAATTCAATTTGCAATGTATCTGAGCTACTACAATCCGGTGGCAAACTTGTTTCATGCCACACTAATTCGTAAGTTCCTAATTCATCTACGGTGAAATTAGTTGCGGAGGCAGTTTCATCATCAAAAGTTCCAGTACCCGGACCACTAATCACTTCCCAATATCCGGTATTACCACCAGCCATTCCGGCATCAAGCGGGGTTTCATCTCCAGCAACGGTAAAATCGGGACCGAGATCAATATCTGGTGGAGGTACAACTGTCACTGTGCTAGTAACTTCAATGGTTTGACAAGGGTGTGTCCATTCCAAAGTATAAGTTGTCGTCACATCAGGAGTAACATCAATTGTATATCCTGAGCTATTATCGTATAACCATTCCCAGTCCGCTAACGCTAAATCAACACCGGCTGGTAACCCTAGTGTAATGGTAGCCGTTTCACCCTGACAAATTGATCCGGAATTCGACAATGTTGGCATCCAATCTATTTCATCAATGACATCAATGGTAATTGTCATGCTGCCAATATCACAGGGGCAACCATCATCAAAGGTAAAGGTAATGGTTTCATTCTCACCGGACATTGCATCTTCATACACATCAATAAATAAAGTATCTGCCATTTCACCAGCCGGAATGGTAAAGCTGTCGGGCAAATCACTATAATCTACTCCCATGGTTGCTGTTCCGCTAATATCCAGAGGAATATCAATTGGGACATTGATTCCACTAGCATCCAAACGCGTAAAAATAATATAAGTTTCACAGCCCTCATACACATCATCCGTAGAATACCATGGGTTAAACGCATTGGCAGAAAAGGTTGCTCCTGAAGTAAACGAACCGGCTCTCAAAAAGACACCCGAATCATAAGAACTATCACCGGCATCACCGATTGCAAGTTTAATGTGGTAAGTTTCGCAGGCCTGAACCTCAGCAGTTGCAGTTAATGGAATTGTTGCTCCATCATATTCAATATCATCATTATAAGCCTGCCCTGACCCTGTACTCCAATCGGTAGAACCAACATAATAGGCTGCATTATTGTATGTATCATCAATGGTTACGGGGTCACCATTTGGCAACAATGCAATATTAATTGCATTGTCTGAATAAGGACCAGTAATACCGGGACCTGAAAGAAAAAACCCAAATACATCATTAAAACTAGAATTTGCAAATTCATGAAACTCCTCAGATCCAAAGATATACTCAAAAACTAACTCATCAGTTGCTGGAATAAAGTCAAATTCAAGAATTGCCGCATCGTTAATTGTAAATCCCGGGTTCAGTGCCACCAAATCGGGATCACTACCTCCAGAAGTTGAAGTTCCAGTAGAAGTTGAGGCATCGGGACCTTCGGCATCTACAGCATCACCTGTTGACAAAACAATTCCTTCATCAAATCCTGAAGTGCCGACATTTCCAGTAAAATATCCGATACTTATTGGATCACCGTTATATGTTACATTAAAAGCCTGCAAACAACCGGTAACCAAAATATCTTCAACCAATTCCTGTGCGGTATATGTTCCTGTTTCTACATTAATTGCTTTGGGTAAAAGTAAGGGGTCACGTTTTTCTAAGCCAATTTGCACTGTGCTTTCAGCAGATGGTTCAGAAAACCACAAACGCACAATCACTTCCTGACCTGCTGAGGCTTCAATCTGATTGATATCAAAACTCCCCGGGGAGTTTTTCAAATGCGCCATATCGACAAGGCTCAATTGCAATCCCTGCTCAACGTACGCAGCCATTCCAGCAGTCATATTATCGGGGAACTGAATCACAGCACTCACATCATTTGTTTGCGGCATCACAAATCTGAAATAATAATTCTGATTGTGATAAGCCCTCATCCCATCAGGATTAACCAGCTCGATATTGCTAAGCGGATTAAGATAAAAGGATTTGAATGTAAGATGATTGCTCGGTTTTATGGTCGTTGCAGAATAAGGATCTGTACTCAACTCAAGTATCTGAGCAGACAAGATAAAACCAGAAATCAAGATGACTAATAAACTTAAAAATATTTTTTTCATTTTACCCGTAGTTCATATGTGTTAAACAGACGACAAAACCACTGACAAGTTGCCTCTAAGATGTCAAAAATACTAAAATTATTACAATTTTTTGCAACCGGTTAATAATAAACGCCTATAACAAGTTAAAACAATCTGCAAATAAGCATAAGATCGGGAAATATTACAGAATTTAGAAATATTGACTACGATGAATTAATTGTGAATATTCCTACAGAAATGGTCTCAAATTCATAATTTTTCACTATTTTTGGAACTCGAAAAGCGAAATATTTTCAAGTAGCTAACTATCAAATTATTAACAAATAAAAGTTACAAACACATGGCAAACGTAAAACGTGTTTACACCTTTGGAAACAAAGAAGCAGAAGGACGCACTGACATGAAAAACCTCCTTGGAGGAAAAGGTGCGAATCTTGCAGAAATGAATCTTGTCGGCGTTCCGGTACCTCCGGGATTTACGATTACAACCGACGTCTGTACAGAGTACAATGAAATTGGAAGAGAAAAAGTAACTGAACTGTTAACGAATGAAGTGAAACAGGCAGTAAAACTTCTTGAAGATATTATGGGAACTAAATTTGGAAGCAATGAAAATCCCTTGCTTCTTTCAGTACGTTCCGGTGCCCGTGTATCTATGCCTGGCATGATGGATACCGTTCTTAACCTTGGGTTGAATGATGATGCCGTTGAAGGTTTAATCAAAAAAACCAACAACCCTCGCTTTGCATGGGATTCTTACCGTCGCTTTATTCAAATGTATGGTGATGTTGTTATGGGCATGAAACCCGCTTCAAAAGAAGAAATTGATCCTTTCGAGCTTATCATTGAAGCCATTAAGGAAGAAAAAAATGTTGAGCTCGATACTCAACTTGAAGTAGCAGACCTAAAAGCAATGGTTGCACGCTTCAAAAAAGCCGTTAAAGAAAACACAGGTAAAGAATTTCCGAACGACCCATGG
Organism: uncultured Bacteroidales bacterium; assembly: GCA_964407055.1. Classification (GTDB taxonomy): domain Bacteria; phylum Bacteroidota; class Bacteroidia; order Bacteroidales; family ML635J-15; genus JAQIBY01. The sequence goes on from CAYOUD010000059.1 coordinate 8,058, forward strand.
GAGCAATTATGGGGTTCTGTAATGGCTGTTTTCGATTCATGGAACAACGACCGCGCTATTTATTACCGCAACATGAACCGTTTTCCTCATGAGTGGGGAACTGCTGTTAATGTTCAGGCAATGGTATTTGGAAACATGGGCGAAAATTCTGCAACTGGTGTTGCATTTACTCGTGACGCTGGTACAGGAGAAAACATTTTCAACGGTGAATACCTAATCAACGCGCAAGGCGAAGATGTGGTTTCCGGTGTACGTACGCCACAGGAAATCACCTTAGAAGGCTCTAAACGTTGGGCAAAACTTGCCGGTGTATCAGAAGAAAATCGCAACACAAAATTCCCGTCACTAGAAGAAACCATGCCGGAAATTTACAAAGCGCTTTTCGACATTCAGAAAAAACTAGAACTGCACTATCGTGACATGCAAGACCTTGAGTTTACCATTCAGGATGGAAAACTTTGGTTACTCCAAACCCGTAGCGGAAAACGCACCGGTCCTGCGATGGTAAAAATGGCTGTTGATATGCTTCGCGAAGGCATGCTTAACGAAAAAGAAGCCCTCCTGAGAGTTGAGCCGAACAAACTCGACGAACTCTTGCACCCCGTTTTCGATAAAACTGCATTGACTGAAGCAAAAACAATGGCTAAAGGGTTACCTGCATCTCCAGGTGCTGCAACTGGTCAAATCGTTTTCTTTGCTGATGAAGCAGAAAAATATGCACAATCAATGCTCGTTCGTATTGAAACTTCTCCTGAAGACCTCGAAGGAATGAATATTGCCCGCGGTATTCTTACTGCTCGTGGTGGAATGACTTCTCACGCTGCAGTTGTTGCACGTGGAATGGGAAAATGCTGTGTTTCAGGAGCCGGAACCATTAAAATCAATTACAAAGAGCGCACCCTCCTTATGGACGGTAGAGCATATAAAGAAGGTGATTGGATTTCGCTGAACGGTTCTACCGGTGAAGTTTATGATGGACAAATTGCTACTCAAAAACCGGAACTCAGCGGTGATTTTTCCGAATTGATGACACTTGCCGATAAATTCACCAAAATGAACGTTCGTACGAATGCAGATTCACCAAAAGATGCAAAAATTGCACGTGAATTTGGCGCTCAGGGAATCGGGCTTTGCCGTACAGAGCACATGTTCTTCGAAGGTGAAAGAATCAAAGCAGTTCGCGAAATGATTCTCTCTAATGATGAAACAGGACGTCGTAAAGCATTGGCGAAAATCCTACCCTATCAACGTGAAGATTTCGAAGGAATTTTCGAAGCAATGCAGGATCTTCCTGTTACTGTTCGTTTGCTCGATCCGCCACTGCATGAATTTGTTCCTCATGAAGAAGCCAATCAAAAAATAATGGCTGACGAAATGGGAATTTCAGTAGAAGAAGTTAAAGCAAAAGTTGAAGAACTCAGCGAATTTAACCCAATGCTCGGACATCGTGGGTGCCGTCTTGGAAACACATATCCTGAAATTACAGAAATGCAGGCTCGTGCTATTATTGAAGCAGCACTTAATTTGAAAGCCAAAGGCATTACTGCAAAACCGGAAATCATGATTCCGTTAACGGGAACCCTCACTGAAATGAAAATGCAGGAAGAAATCGTACGTAAAACGATTAAAACGGTTTTCGAAGAAAAAGGTGACAGTATCGAATTTCTCGTTGGTACCATGATTGAAGTGCCTCGTGCAGCATTGACCGCTGACGAAATTGCTCAATCTGCTGAATTCTTCTCATTCGGAACCAACGACTTAACTCAAATGACTTTCGGTTATAGCCGTGACGATGCTGGAAAATTCCTCCCTGTTTATCTGAAAAAAGGCATACTTAAAGATGATCCTTTTCAGGTATTAGACCAAACTGGTGTTGGTCAATTAGTGAAAATGGGAACTGAAAAAGGGCGCAAAACAAAGCCGAATTTAAAAGTTGGTATTTGTGGAGAACATGGTGGAGAACCTTCATCTATAGAATTTTGCCACAATGTGGGAATGAATTACGTTTCATGCTCACCATACAGAGTACCGATTGCTCGCTTATCTGCAGCTCAGGCGAATGTAAAATAATCTACATTGAAATTATAATGATAAAGCGAAGTCGAAAGGCTTCGCTTTTTTTATAGAATACCCTACCTGTCAGGTCAGCCAAGACAACTATACGGCATTTGCCAACTGCACTATATTAATCATTGTTGACATGACAGGTAGAGCGGCATTTGCCAACCGCAGTATGTTAAACATTGTTGCCCTGTCATGTGGGGAACGATCAAATCCGCATTCCGATATCAATTCCTTTGATTCTGCGATAAAGATCAGTCGCGTAATTATCGGTCATTCCGGAAACGTAATCCAACACTCCCATTACCCGTTCATAATGAGTTTCTCCGTCATAATTAAAATTTTCGGGTAATAATCGCAAGGATTTCTTATCAAAACCATCCCGATCATTTTTCAGTTTCAACAAAGGCGGCACAAAATGATTCAGCAATTCATACATCACATTGTATCCGGCATTCTCAATTTCTAGCACAGAACGATGATTATAAATATGCTTTACGGAAAAATCTGCAATGGCCTGCAAAGCATGATTTTCTTCTTTTATGATATCAAAAAGCGGAGTTTGTAATTCGCCCTTCATGATTATTTCAAAATGCTTAATGTATTGCGCTACCACCTCATTCAGCAAACTATTGATGGCAATTGCTCGCAAATACGTAATTTTTTCATTTTTATCATCCGTCTTATCCAATTTTGACTGAATGATTAACAGATCATTATTTCCGGTATGTTCTACCACGGAAAACAACAAGTCGTAACACCATTTATGTTCAACGATTCCAAGCCGATGCGCATCTTCAAAATCAATGATGTTGTAACAGATATCGTCAGCGGCCTCAACCAACCAGACAAAAGGATGTCTGAAATAACGCAAGGGATTCGCGGTATCCTGCAGCATATCGGTATCGGCAGCAATTTCTTGAAACGCCAGTTTCTCGGATTGAAAAAACCCGAATTTTTTACGATGCAGCTGTTTCTTTTCACTGCCAATCGACTCACAAGGATATTTTGCGATTGCGGATAATGTTGAATTTGTCAGACGCAAACCGCCTTCGATTTTCCCTTTTTGAGAATGTGTTAACACACGGATTGCATTGGCATTTCCCTCAAATCGAATAAAATCATCCCATTGTGCTTCCGTAAACAAGGATTTTAAATCGGATGCATTTTTTCGGAAAAATGCAGACATAGCATCTTCGCCAGAATGTCCAAAGGCAGGATTTCCGATGTCATGGCAAAGACAAGCCGATGCAATAACACTCTCCAGCCCGAATTGATAAAATTCCATGGCGCATTCATTCAAATCCGCCTGATAGGTTTTGACAATATGTTGTCCGAGCATGGCGCCCAAAGAGCGTCCCACCGAAGAAACTTCGAGTGAATGTGTCAATCGATTATGTACAAACACGGAGCCGGGCAATGGAAAAACCTGCGTTTTATTTTGTAAACGGCGAAAGGCAGATGAGAAAATCACTCTGTCATAATCCTTCTGATATGCTGTTCGCTGTTGGTCAACTCGTGAATCAGCTTGTTTTCCGAGTCGGCTTTCTGAAAATATCTTATTTAAATCCATCATATTGCAAAGATAAACAAACAATAATTCACAAGCACCAATGGGGGAAACAAATGACAAATTACTAAGGGGGCGCTAGCTTATCCCGAAAAATTCACCGCAAATAGTTAGATGTTATCTAACCTGCATTATTCATAGAAAATTAAGCATATTTGCATATATCAATATATTAAGGGGCCTTCTAATAATTCTTTTCTTTCAAGAAACAAATTTAATGAATAAGATGCAAGGCATAAATTTTCCGGGTTATAACAAATACAGTAGCTCTGAAGGGCGATAGAAAAACTTACTTACGCCCACTGAGCTCATTTTGGGCAACTCAATGCAACGCACCACAGCGTCTTCAGGGCTGGAATATACACGTCGCATCTCAAATTTTCAAACCGTAAATTCACTTACCAGAAAATGGGGTTTCCGGCTTCATTGATGGTAAAAATCCGTTCTTCTTCTCTCCCGTTTTTCGCTTTCAGCCAATAAACAGTCCCGTCAGGCACGGCTTCAAACACTAAATTCTGTCCGTCATACACCTGACTATCAATCATTTTCCAAGCATCGTCCCAATAGTACAATTCATATTCTTGCTCTGGTTTCAACTCATCCAAGCGGATATTATCTGTTGTTTCGAAAGTTGTCCGGTAGGTTGTTTCCTCAATTCGCAAAGCGATGACTTCTTCCATTGGCAACAGCTTTTCCGTATTTTCTTGCTCATCCAAAATAAAGGCAGATCCGGCAGGAACAATTTCCTTTTGGATATAAAAAGCAGGCAAATACATGATTCCATGTGCCATATCCGTAAAAACGGCTTTATTATTCTCTATTTCAGCCCAATGAATTGCTTTCCATTCACCTGAATTGAACACACACAGGTAAGCAATATTTTCATTGGATGCATCAAGATTCAGATGCACATCCGACACATTGCCATATTCCGCTGTAACATCTGTATAATACGAGCGATTGATATAAGCAGGCATGCTGTCAACCGGTTTTCCGGAAACTTCAATAAGCGACGGTTTTTGTGCTGCATAGGTTTTACGATAGACTTTTGCCCAACGATTGGATAATTCATATTCTCCGGGATTGGCTTCGGCTCCCATAAAAATTGACACATCGCCATTTTTATCGAGAATGGCATTCCACGCATGATTGTTTCCTGTATTTGCCCAATACGGCGTATAATCTGATGTCACAGCAATTCCGTTTGCCCGCATAGCGAAAATTGCCAGATTTGTCATGTCCTCACAGCGCCCTTTTTTGCCTTCCAGCATTTCCAGATACGATTGGTCAGCCGGATGCTCATAAAAGCGCGGATCAAATTGAAACCATGAACGGATATCATTATTAATCAGCACAGCAGCCTCAACCGGATTGCTTGGATCAGAAACTGAATCCTGCACCCAGGCATATTCCTCCATGAAAAACTTGCGCCAGTTTCCCAGTGGTTCATTGGTTGATCGATGCGGTAAAATATATGCACAGAATTCATCGAATGACAAATGCTTTGCCCAAGGGTTTTCCTGCCATGCCATAAATGCCAAATCAATGTTTTGAATGAGGAATTCAGATGTGATTGTATCGTAATCATAAAGGTATTCGCCGGTTTTGAAACTCAGTTCACCATGTTTACTCTCCAACTCATCCCAAGCATCCAATAAAGCATCGTAATTTTCATAATCCAGCACATTAAACGCAATAGGACTTTTATTCTCACCATAAAGTTTAAAATCAACCCAGGCATGTTTTTCACCCATGTTTCCAATCAAAAAACAAGCCGCCTGAAACTTAAGACTATCCTCGGGATTTTCATTGTAATGAAGCAGAACTTTCTCCAGATTCCCGGCATTATTCATGGCTTTTTCAAGGGTTTCAAGCACCGCTTCGGGATATTCTGAATAATTATTTTTATGACATGATGAAACCATCAAAATCAAAACAAAGATAAAACTCAAAGTGAAATATTTCATAGTAAATTTTTTGTCTAAAGTACAGATTTTTACGGAAAATCAGATGGTCGGAAATTTGGAAAGTCAAATGCCATATTTAGCTTAAATCGGGAAGTTTGAAAAAAAACTTCTCCAAAGTGCTAACTCGGGAGAAGTTTATTTATCGTTTTCTAACCTGCATTATTCATCGCAAAATTAAGCATATTTGCATATATCAATATACTAAGGGGCCTTCTAATAATTCGTTTCTTTCAAGAAATAAATTTAATGAATAAGATGCAAGGCACAAAGGGAATTCCATGAATAATGCAGGATAAGGATTTTTATCGATTAAAATGGCCAAAACTGGTTGTCATTCCAAATGCGTTGTTTAAGGTCTTCGTCTAACTCATGCAAAATTTTATGATGCGTTTTTTCCCAATCAGACAACCATTGATACAGTTCTTTTTCTTTGGAATCAGTAGCAATATCAGCCTGATCTCCGTACACTTTGATGGCTTTAGTCTCCATATCGATAGCCGCAGATATTGCAGCTGCTTCAAAACTGGCAGCTTCGATGGATTTTTTCATGTCATCAGTCAATACCATGTTTGCAATGCCATCATCGGCTTCTTTTGGAAGATCCACAGATGCAAACTTCCCATCTTTTTAGTACGCTTTGTACTGATCTGACAGGAATTTTTCATGCAAGACTTCTTCCTTTGTCATAATTTCAAAGATGTTTTGCACATCCGGGTTGTTGGTTTGTGTTGCAACCTGGTTGTAAAATGCTTTTCCGCGTCGCTCTAAAAGAATCGCTTGTTTTAAAATGTCAAGTGTGTTACTCATAATGTTTTTGGACTTAGTTTGGAATTAAAACAAGCCAATCAGGATAATGTTTAAAGGGGCTTAACCCGCATTATTCACCTCTTTTTATAAAAATACAAAAAAGCAACTAATATCA
>CAYOUD010000060.1:0-14033 GCA_964407055.1 uncultured Bacteroidales bacterium
CAGGCATTTGAGTGGTCTGTGATTTTAAACAAACATTGTGTTGATGGCGTGTTTGTAATATTCCAATTATAAGTACTGCCTGATATGTATTTATTATATGCGACCTGATTCCAGGAGCTACCTGCATCGGTTGAATAATATAAATCAAAATAATTTGAGGTTCCATTGCGATTCAAACTGACTGTTTCTGCCGTGCTGGCTTCCCAAACCTCGCTGCCGTTCGGTGCAAGTACTGTCAAGGGGGATGTGATTGTAAATATCCCGTCACTCATATCGCTGGTTCCTGAATTATTTGAATCGGTAATTCGGATAAGACATTGTGATGATGATGTGTTTGGAACTGTCCATGAATATGAGCCGCTACTGGTGTTGTAATAGCTGGTAATTGATGTCCATGTGTTTCCGTTGTCAGTCGAATAATCCAACGAATAATAATCGGATGTTCCGGATGAATTCCAAGTAATGTTTTGTTCAGTGCAACCTGCCCATGTTTGTCCCCCGTTTGGCGCGGTTAAAGTAATACTTTGACTGAAAAGCGTACCGGCAAAAAATAATGCCAACAAAAGAAAGAACAGTTTTTTCGTGCGTGTATGATTTAATCGTTTTTGTTTTTATTAATGATGTTCGGCTTATTTTAATACCAAAAGAGTCTGTATTAAGCAAACATCATTCTGATTTTATGCTTAATCGGTTTACGTGAATTTTACAATTCCCTCCCAGGTAAAATCCAAATTGATTTCCGTAGAGTTCATGGATGTCAGTAATGTAAATGAATTTTTCATTAACAAAAAAGTGATATTTGTTATTTTGTTTCCTGATTGAAATTTTGTTGTATCCTGACGGATCAATTTTTGTACTGTTTTCTTCAACAAAATGACAATAGTTGTACATTTCATCTGTATTGTACATTCTGCTTTCACACTTAAGATTGTATGCATTAACATAAAACGCATTAATGCCTGACGCACCCCAAATAAGACCACTGAAATTTTCTTCGTCTGACTCTTCAATTTTAATAATTGCTTCAATGAGAAAGTCGCTGTATAACTGGTCTTCTATTTGAGTTAATATGAGTTTGGCGGCATCACCGCTATTTTCTAAAATGAGTTCTCCGTTTTCAAAACTGACATTCAAGCCGGCAGAGGTATATCCCCATTCCAATTCATCAAGTGAAATATCCTGAGACAAAATGGCATTCGCATCTTGCATTCTTATGCTGTCATAAGATGAAGCGTAATCTGCCCACCAAGGCGTTTCCGTTTCCGGATAAAACATTTCATTGATGTAATAATCTTGTCGAAATCCGAAGAAATTCAAGTTTTTGGTATCATCTTCTTCAAAAACTTCCCCCCGCATCATGCTTTCCCATTCACCGTTAGGGAATTTGTCATTAAAGGTTTGTCTGTTAAGAAAGCCCAGTGCAAGGTTTTTGTAAAGTTCAAGCGCTTTGAGTTCTTCGTTAAAATTTTCCCAAGCTGTTTTGTCAACTACAATGCGAATCGGATCCTCATAATATAGTTTTGAGTTTAGATTTTCTTCAATTGATCCGAATTCAATGATCAGCCCACTTTCTTCAATGTCAATATCATAACCATGCGTTTTAGCCATAGCCTGAAAGCGATCCACATAAACAGATGTTTCTTGTGGAATTTGATACCATTTGTCTGTTTCACAGCTAATTAATAATGTTAACAGTAGCCATGAAATCGCAAAAAATAGATTTTTTATCATCGTACCAACTTCTAAAATCAGTACGAAGTTACTAAAAATCTTAATTCAACAGTAAAAGCAATACATTATTTTGATTATTAAGGGTTTTAACAAATAAATTGACAGTATATAAATGCCTTTCAAACCACATGACATTTTTATATAATTTTGATATTTTACACGTAAAATACTTACTTTTGCAAAAAAAAGCACATGTTACATATACAGCAACGATTAAAAAATTTAAAATCCCAATTACCGGAGCATGTTCAATTGGTTGCCGTCTCAAAAACAAAACTGGTTTCTGTGATTCTACAGGCATATCATGCAGGACAGCGAGTGTTTGGTGAAAATAAAGTGCAAGAATTGCAAGCAAAATATCCGGAAATGCCAAAGGATATTCAATGGCATATGATTGGGCATTTGCAGACCAACAAAGTTAAATATATTGCGCCATGGATTGATATGATTCATGCTGTTGACAGAATGAAATTATTGCGATCAATCAATAAAGAAGCCGCTAAAGCAGAACGCACAATTGATTGTTTGTTGCAATTTCATATCGCCGAGGAGGACACAAAATTCGGGCTGGATATGCGGGAGGCTGAGCAAATGCTGGAATCAGAAAGCTTTCAGGGCTTTGAAAATATCCGAATCCGTGGTGTAATGGGAATGGCAACCTTTACAGAGGATATGGAACAGGTACGCAGAGAGTTTAAGCACCTGAAATCTATTTTTGAGCAATTAAAATCCCGATTTTTCCCAAATAGTAATGCATTTTCAGAAATCAGCATGGGAATGTCCGGCGATTATAAAATTGCGATTGAGGAAGGTGCAACTATTGTCCGAATTGGCAGTACTATTTTTGGCGCCCGCGAAACGAATTAGCGGATTCTGTCTGCTGCTTTTACCAATGCTTCGTCTCTGGCAACACCTCTAATTGCAAGGTAAATAAATATGATAGCAACAATTGGCAGGACAATACTTATGTTAAACTGTTTTTCGGCATCAATTTGTTTTGCTGCCTGAAAAAAGTAATACAGGAACATGCCGGTTTGTCCAATAATCAGAAAAATATTTATGCCGCATAATCGAAGTTGCAGGATGCGATTTTTGTACATGAAAATTGTGATGACAGATACTAATAATGTCATGCTCATTAGTACAGTTAATGGAATCGTCTGATAGGCATTTTCTACAATTTCATTGGATTCGATTCCATTGAATTGAAAATTTAAAATCATTTCATTCGGCGGAATTAAATGTCCCAGCGGAATAAAAAACAGCACTAATAATGAAAATAATGCGCCTATTAGGAATAATGTTTGTATGCGTTGAATCATAATTTTAATTTTAATTTTTACAAAATTAGTATAATTTGTTCAGCCTTAAAAAAAATTCATCGTAGCCGAGATACTTTTTTTTTAATGAATAAGTTGTACATTTGTTACAAATCAAAAAAAGGATGGAAAATAAACGAAATGACGTTGAAGCAGTTGAGGCTCTGAATAAAAAATACATTCAATTATTGGATGAGATAAAAAAAGTAATTTACGGTCAGGATCAAGTAGTTGAGGAAGTTCTCATTAGTATTTTCTCAAGAGGACATTGCCTGTTAGTCGGTGTGCCCGGATTGGCAAAAACTTTATTGGTTACTACCATTGCCCAAGCGCTTGGATTGAAAAATAAGCGAATACAGTTTACTCCGGATTTAATGCCTTCTGATATTATTGGGACAGAAATTCTGGATGAAAAACGCCAATTCCGATTTATTAAAGGTCCATTGTTTGCCAATTTTGTTCTTGCCGATGAAATCAACCGGACACCTCCAAAAACTCAGGCTGCATTGCTTGAGGCTATGCAGGAGCGTTCCATTACGACTGCAGGTACAAATTATAAGTTGGAAGAGCCATTTTTTGTTATGGCAACCCAAAATCCGATAGAGCAGGAGGGAACCTATCCTCTACCCGAGGCGCAGCTTGACCGGTTTATGTTTAATATTTACGTTAATTATCCTTCATTTGAAGATGAAATTACCATCGTAAAAAACACAACGTCCGACTTGGATTTTGATGTTCAAAATGTGATGACTGCCGAGGAAATTGTTGGCTTTCAGCGATTAATCCGTAAAATTCCAGTAAACGACCAAGTCCTTAATTATGCTGTTGGCTTAGTTGCAAAAACGCGCCCCGGAACGAAATATCAACATGAATTAACTGAAAAATACATTCAATGGGGAGCCGGTCCAAGGGCATCGCAGTACTTAATCATCGGAGCAAAAACTCATGCAGTGCTGCATGGTAAATATTCTCCGGATATTGAAGATGTGAAAGCTGTCGCAAAAATAATCCTTCGACACAGGCTTATGAAAAATTATAAAGCCGAAGCTGAATCGCTTACAATTGAAGATATTATCGATGCCTATCTGAAAGATTAATGAAGATTTTTCTGAAATATTTTTTATTGGCGAGTTTGTGCTTTCCACTATTGGCTTTTGCCCAGGAAGTGCGGAAAATCAATATTTTGGATGCCGATGAAGCTCGATTTGACCGCTCAAGTGGTATTACTGCACGCCGTCTTATTGGAAATGTTATTTTTAAACACGAAAATGCTTTAATGTATTGTGATTCTGCATGGTTTTATCCGTCCACTAATACAATGGATGCTTATGGCTCTGTGCGTATTGAACAGGGAGACTCCGTAAATATGACCGGAAAGTTTATGAGTTACAACGGAAATTCGCGAATGGCGAAAATGCGAGATTCCGTGGTGCTGATTCATAAAAATTCAAAATTATTAACAGATTCACTCAATTTTGACCGAAAGAAGAATATCGGCTATTATTTTGGGTCCGGAAAAATTGAGCATGAATCCATTGATCTTACTAGTTATAAGGGATATTATTATCCTGACCTTAAGGATTATTATGCTGTGGATTCGGTGCGATTAATCCATCCCGATTATACTATTTTTGCTGACACATTGCAATACAATACTGAATCTAGAATTACAAATTTTCTCGGCCCTACACATATTATCAGTGATTCGTCGCGAATTAAATGTGAAATCGGATGGTATGATACTGAAAATGACATCTCCGCTTTTGGGAAAAACACCATTCTATATCAGCAATCTCAGACAATTTGGGCAGACTCCTTATTTTATGACCGAAACATTCGCTCCGGTAAAGCCTGGCGGAATATTTTTATGCTTGATACGGTTGAGCAATTTGCAGGTTCCGGAAATTATGCTGAATACGACGAGGTGACAGGGAAATCTTTTATCACTGATTCAGCACTTGTTATGTATTATGACAAACTGGATACTACCTATATTCATGCCGATACAGTTTTTATGGAGGAAGTTGGAGATACTGCACGACGGATTTTGGCATTTTACAAGGTGCAAATCTTCCAAGAAGACATGCAGGGACGATGCGATTCGCTTGTTTATTTTGATTCTGATTCCATTTCTATCATGTACGGAAATCCTATATTGTGGTCAGGCGAAAGCCAGATAACTGCCGATACTATTGAAATGAAAATGCGAAATAGTGTAACAGAACAACTCAACATGAAAAGTTCTGCATTTATTGTTATGGAGGAAGATAGTATCCGCTACTCCCAAATTTCAGGGCGGGATATGATTGCTTGGATACGAAATAATGAATTGCATAAAATTGATGTCTTAAGTAATGCCGAAACCATTTATTATGGTCGCGATGAAAAAACGGAGGAAATCATCGGTGTGAATAAAGAGGTGAGTAATTCCATGACAATATATAGGGAAGACGGACAGGTAACGCGTATTGATTTTATCGGTTCCCCGGATGGAGTTTTCATGCCGGAAAAAGATGCAGACCCGCTTGAAATGCGATTGCGAAATTTCATCTGGTATGGAATATATCGACCCAATATTTTAAAAGAAATCTTCGTTTGGCATGAAATATCTGAATAAACTATTCTAAATTAATTGACAAAATATAAAAGTTAATACGAAGTTCGATATTTTTGGTAAAATCAGGAAATATATTCATAATTTTAGGCATTAAGATTTAATAGATTGTTTATTTATAGGAATTTTTATCATGAAAAAACTATGTGATGCACTTAACATTGGGAAAGTGTTAGAATTAAAATTGAATAAGGTCGGGATTAACACTATTGACGAATTAAAGCAAGCCGGAGCCGAAACCGCCTTTGCTAAAATTAAAACGATTGATAAAAATGTTGGTAGAACAATCCTGTTTTCGCTCGACGGAGCAATTCAGGGGGTGCGCTGGCATCAAATTGATCAAATGCGAAAGGAAAAGCTTAAGCAATACTATAACGAGTTGGAACAGAGAAATTAGTTACGGCTTATTAAACCTTCGCCACACTTGTATTTAGAGGGTTTCTGCTGCTTAATTAGTTGCATTTGAAAAAGCTGATAAATCTCATTTGTCCTTCAATATTTTTTGCGGAATTTTAGGTTCTGTTTAGCGCTTAAAATTTAGACCATGCATAAAATTAATCAACATCCGATTTTAGACGTACCTAAGTGTGAAAAAGTTAGCTTTCGCTACGAAGGAAATGTCATTGAAGCTGAAAAAGGATTTACAATAGCTGCTGCACTTCATCAGGCAGGATTTCCCGTACACTCTCACTCTATTCAAAATCGTAATCGTTCACTCGAATGTGGTATCGGCAAATGTGGTGCTTGTGAAATGTTGGTTAACGGGAAAATTAAACGCATTTGTATTACTCCCGTTGATGGGGTAAAAGAAGTGCGCGAAATCCCGAAAGACTATCGCCCGACTGTTGAGCCAACGAAAACCGATGAACCTTATACTACCTATAAAACAAAGGTTGCTATCATTGGTGCAGGGCCTGCCGGATTGGCTGCTCGCGAGCTTTTAAATGCTCATAATGTGGATAATATTGTCATTGATAATAATGATAAAATTGGCGGACAGTTTAACATGCAAACTCACCAGTTTTTCTTCTTTGAACAAGAAATAAAATATGGTGGAATGCGTGGTTTCGATATCGCAAATACCCTTGCTGGAGAAAATACAGATGGCATTATTTTAAGCGCCACGGTTTGGGATATCCTTGAAGATAAACGCCTTGCCATTAAGAACATTCATACTAATGAAATTTTTTATATTCTGGCTGAACATCTCATTATTGCAACCGGCGCTGTTCCTTTTATGCCGGGTTTTGAAAACGATGATTTGCCGGGAGTATATACAGCAGCTGTGGTTCAGAAAATGATGAATCAGGAGTTTACCTTGCTCGGGAAAAATGTGCTTACCATAGGAGCCGGAAATATTGGCTATCTTACCTCATATCAATTGATGCAGGCCGGAGCCAATGTGAAAGCCATTATTGAAGCCTTGCCGCATGAAGGTGGTTTTCCCGTTCAGGCAAATCGTGTAAGACGATTAGGAATTCCGGTTAAAACTGGACATATCCTGCTGAAAGCCATCCCGAACGATGATAATACAGGAGTTGTAGGAGCGGTAATTGCTGAATCAAAGGATTTTAAACCGGTCCCGGGAACGGAGCAAAAAATATATGGAATTGATGCAATTAATGTTTGCACCGGACTCATTCCCGACGACCAGTTGAAGGAAAAAGGAGAGCAGGTTTTCGGACGTAATATATATGCTGTTGGTGATGCCTTGCGAATTGGTGAAGGGACCAGTGCTGTGTTGAAAGGGAAACAGGCTGCTTACGAAATTTTGGACGCCTTGAAAATGCGTTATAATTACGACGATTATCTTGCAGTATCCAAAGAATACATTGATTCTCAGCAACATCCCGTGAAAATTCTTGATGAGCCATACAAGCCTGATGCTGTTCGTGCAAAGGAGAAACCTTTTGTTCTCATTGATTGTCTCTACGGATTTGCGTGTAATCCTTGTGCCTTTGCATGTCCTTACGGTGCAATTACAAAAACATCCACGAGTACTGTTCCGCAAATAGATTTTGACAAGTGTATCGGCTGCATGAAATGTGTAACGCAATGTCCCGGACTTGCTATTTTTGGATATAATTTGAAAAAAGACTGGACTTTTCTACCCATTGAATATGAAGTTGAAGAAGGAGCTGAAGTTTACCTCGTAGATAACAACGGAAATAAAATTGGTGAGGGTGTGATTGAGAAAATTCAGAAAAAACCCAACAAAACCAATATGGCTCGCGTGAAATCTAATGATTTACATGGTGAAGATTTGATGAATGCCAGAGGCTTTATTGTCAAAGAAAATTATCCTGAGCCTGTTGAAATTGCAAAAGGACCGGACGAGCATCCTGCAAAAACTTATGTGTGCCATTGTGAGGATGTTACGCTGGAGCGAGTGCTTGAGGTGATTGGAGAACGTAAATTTATTTCTATTGACGAAATTAAACATACAACCCGTCTGGGAATGGGCGCTTGTCGTGGTAAACGCTGTGTCAAACGTTTGCGTCAGATGATTGCGCCATATAGTATTGAAATTACCGGCGACCCGACACCTCGTGCGCCGCTTTCCAATCAGTTAACAATGGCAGAATTGTATCCGCATCATCCTGATGAACGCATATACACCAACATAAAATCCGAAAAACCAAAACGTGTTCAGGTAAAGTCTTTGATTGCCGGTGGTGGAATCGGTGGTTCTGCATTGCTAAAATATATGGCTGAAGCAGGAATGGAACCGGTTATGATAAATTATGGTCGGGGAGCGTCATGGAGAAACATTGCAGGTGGTCGCCCGGCTTTCTCTTTACCGGCATTGGCGGATATTGCAAATGAGAATAAAAAAATCTTTAAAGACTTACAGGATGTTCATAACATTGATTATCGTGACACCCACTATGTGAGTTTTGCACACGATGATGCCACTTATCAATCCTTGGATGCCTCCAGAGCATGGAGTGATGCGTATATGGTTGATCCGAAAGATTTTGATAAAGAAATTTCACCGGCTTTCAATAAAAATTTGGCGAAATATAAAGCTGCATTGATTACGAATGATTGTTGGCAAGCTACTCCCGGAAAAGTGATTGATTTGTTGAGACATATTGCAGAAGAAAAGGGAGGGAAAGTACTTGAGGATTGTAAGCTGACTGATCTTTACAAAGAAGGTGAAAAAACCATTGCATTGGTACAACTTCATGATGGAACCTATCAGGAATTTGAAACGGAACATTTTGTGAATGCTCTTGGTCCGCAGGCTGAAAAATTTGCCAACAAACTGAATATTCATACCGGGTTGTATTCTGTGCGCCATCAGGCATTTATTACAAGACGTCTGCCCTTCCTTGGGAAAGACGGAAATACACTTGATATGTTAATTGACCGTCGTAAATACAAAGGATTTTCTGCGGTTTACGGCCAGCAGCTTGCAGAAACCGGACAAATTATTGGCTGTGCTTCGCCAGCAGTGGATCCACAGGAATCTGACAAAAACCTGAAATTGAATACCCGTGAGTTTATGAATATTGTTTCTGAGGTGTTTGTCGATTGGATTCCGGAATTATCATCGGTTGCTTTCCAAGCAGTTTGGGGCGGATATTATGTGGAACCACGATATATTGTCGATCCAGGACTCGGTTTGTTCGTTGGATTGCGCGGGCATGGTTTCATGTTATCACAATATCTCGCTAAACTTTATGTTGATAAATTGACAGGAAAATCTGTGCCTGATTATTTTGAAAAACTCAGATTGAGTGATGAGGGATTGTCAGAAGCGGCATTCAAATAGTGTTTGTAAAAACATGAGTTGCCTCAGATAATTCCATGAATAATGCAGGTTAGAAAAGGATAGTTTAAAATCTGAGTTTTATTAATTTTCAGCTTAATCAATCCTAAAAAAATGTTTTTATATTTGTTGTATGTTGACAAATGCACAAGTAAAACAAATTCGGGGGTTACAGCAGAAAAAATTTCGATATGAATTCGGTGAATATCTGATTCAGGGAGAAAAAATTGTGCTTGAGGCATTACAGGCTGAAACAATGCCAAAATTAATCATTGGAAATGAAGCGTGGATAAATGCGCATGAATCCATGTTAAAACCCTCGGATTTTGTGATTGCAAATGAGAAGCAATTATCACAAATTTCAAGTTTGAAAACACCCGCTCCGGTTGTCGCAATCATGCCAATGGAAAATGCAACAAAGTTTTCATCTGACACATTTGACGGAGAACTTGTGCTGGCTTTGGATTTTGTGCAAGATCCAGGAAATTTCGGAACCATTTTACGCATAGCCGACTGGTACGGTGTACGTCACATTATTTGTTCGGAAAATACTGTGGATTATACCAATCCAAAAGTAATTCAATCCACCATGGGTGCATTTTTGCGCGTGAAAATTCATTATCTTAATTTGATGCCTTTTATATCAGATTACAAATCACATTTTCCGGATTATCCCGTGCTCGGGAGTTTTATGAATAGTGATAATATGCTCGAATTAAATCCTGTTCAGTACGGAATGCTGGTTATGGGCAATGAAGGCAATGGAATTTCTCCTGAGATTGACGCATTATGTACATTGCGAATTGCCATTCCCGGTTATCCGGGTAATAATCATGGAATGGAGTCACTCAATGTGGCAACGGCAACCGCTGTTTTACTTTCTGAATTGCGAAGACCATTTATCAAAACACGAAAGTTATCATCCTGATATTAGAGGGCCCATTATTTATTAAAAGTGTCCGGTAAAAGTTTTAGAGATTCCTGCCCTTCGGTTGGCGGATTGGAATGAAGCGTAAGATTTATTTTGCAAAATTGACTTTCCATAGGACAAGGGTGATTTTATATGTGTAAAAAAACAGATTGTTAATGACTGTATTTCAAATGTTGGCACTCGGAGGCTGAGTTTTCACTTTTTAAAACCAACTATTATAGTATGTTTTCGTATAGGTATAAAAGGGTATAAAGTATATCCAATATTTATTGTAATTTACAAGAATAATTTTGAAAAAAACAATTTTATTATTTACTGCAATGTTTGCTTTCGGTTTCTTGGCTCAGTCTCAGGTAAGTTCGAATGCAATTGGTTTGCGTTTAGGTGGTGGTAGTTTTTATGGTGGTGAAATTTCTTATCAGAAAGGCTTAGGTGATGCACATCGCCTGGAACTTGATCTCGGGTTTGGACAAAATACAAATCATAATCGACTTTATTTAGCAGCGATTTATCATTGGAATTGGAACATCACAGGAGGTTTAAATTGGTATATCGGTCCAGGAGCCGGTGTTGGTTTTTATTCCTACGACAACAACGATGGCTACATTAACGTTGCATTTGGAGGGCAAATTGGGATTGAATACAATTTTGCAGTACACTCCGTGCCTCTGTTATTAAGTGTTGACGCTCGCCCGATGTGGGATTTTCTCGGCGACAATGCGGGTCTTGGATGGGGCACTGCACTCGGTATTCGCTATTTGTTTTAAATCATTGCTTAACGATTTTGTAGAAAGGGGATTTTGTTATCCTCTTTTTTTTGCTGTTATGTCAAAGGTATAATTTCACCTTGTTTTATTTTCATCTTTGTCGGGATATTATTTACAATGCTTATTTTCAAGGCCTCAAGAAAGCGAGTGCGGGGATAGCCTTTGCGATAACATAAACTGACCTCGCGAGTGGGGATTGGAGGATAAAATTCCCGGAGTTTTTTTCGTTGATTTCCCGTTAAATCCGTTCTTGCAAGTTCAGGAAGCAATGTATAGCCTCCTTCGGTATCAATCAGTCGGATAATTGAATTAAACGAATCAGTACGGAATTCAACTGCATATTTTTCAATATAATTTTTGTCGGTATGACATAAATTAATTACCTGATCCCGAAAACAATGTCCATCTTTCAGTAGCCACAAACCATCCGTTGTAATTTGATACGCATTTAGTTTCTCAAATGCTGATAAATTATGATTTGGTGATGTGTAGGCGAGAAATTGTTCATAATAAATTGGATCTTCAATTAATCCGGAAATGTCTAAAGGAGTTGCCATAATCCCTGCATCTAAATCGCCGTTCAGTATTTTTTCTGTGATTTCTTCGGTTACCAATTCGTCAATGAATAAACTAACGTTCGGATAATTTTTCTTGAAATTAGGAATAAAACGATATGCCAGATAAGGTAATATGGTTGGAATTATTCCCATGCGAATTTCTCCGGTCAAGGTTTTTTTGAAACTTAAAGCGGTATCCAATAAAGCATCGTGTTTTTCTACTACTTCTTTTGCTTTGGCAAGTATCAGTTTTCCTTCATTTGTCGGTTGAACCGGATTCACGGAACGATCAAAAATAATCACTTCCAACTCCTCTTCTAACTTTTTTATTTGCATACTCAGTGTCGGTTGTGTGACAAAGGAATGCTCCGATGCTTTTTGAAAGCTATGGTATTTCTCGACTGCAAGAATATATCCAAGTTGTACAATTGTCATATAGATAAAACCTATGGCAAATATAAATATTATCAATTTGACTTATGTTGTTATGTGTTGTATATTTGTACCGAAATAAATAATTAATAATCATTAAAAATTAAAATAACATGGAAAATCAAGAAATGCACATTAATCCAATGCCAAGAATTGGCGACATGGCACCCGATTTTACTGCGAAAACTACAGTCGGAGACCTACAGTTTTCAGAATATAATAAAGGATCATGGGTTGTATTATTTTCACACCCTGCCGATTTTACACCGGTTTGTACAACTGAATTGTCAGGTTTTGCACAGCGTAAACCGGAATTTGATGAGTTAAACACCAAATTAATGGGATTAAGTATCGATTCTATTCATTCACATTTGGCATGGGTAAATAATGTGAAAAAGAACACAGGTGTATATTTCGATTTCCCGATTATTGCGGATATCGATATGAAAGTGTCAAAACTTTATGGAATGTTGCAGCCCAACGAAGCGGAAACTGCTGCAGTTCGCGCGGTATATTTTGTTGATCCAAACGGAAAAATTCGTTTGATTATGTATTATCCGTTGAATGTCGGTCGTAATATGAACGAAATTATTCGCGTGTTGAAAGCATTGCAAACAGCCGAAAAACATGGCGTTGCTATGCCACTTGACTGGCAACCCGGAGATAAAGTAATCGTTCCTCCACCGGCAAACCTTGAAGCCATGGCTGAGCGTGAAAAAAGCTCATACGAAATGGTTGACTGGTATCTCGCAAAAACTGAGATCAAAGAATAAATTGTTTTAGCCACATGAAAATATCGATTAAACATTAAAATGGCGCATACTTTCACTTACTTCTCCGCCAGTTGGCGGATCAGCACAAGTCGTTTATTATGCTTGTTTTACTGTAATACCGATTGTGAATCAAAATTGCCAGAACAGTCTAAAGTACTGTTAATTCTGAATAGAGCGCCGGATTTTTCCGGCGTTTTTTTTTCTACATGAATTGAGGTATTATTCATCTCCTGACTCAGAGCTTCGCTTTCCGACGCAAAATCAAACGATTAGCGAAACCCAGAGGAGCTCAGACCATCGCAAGCTCTCGTGCTCGAATCTCCCTTTCCCATCGAATGACTTTTTTTTTATTCTTTCAGCTTTCAAACTATTTCCTACCTTTGCACAAAGCTTTTTATCATGCAGATTGAACTCGAAAATTACATCCTCCAACACAGCGATACCGAATCAAAACTACTTCAGGATTTATATCGTGAAACCCATTTATATGTAAAGCATCCACGCATGGCATCCGGTCATATTCAGGGCAGATTTTTGGCCTTTTTATCTCAGCTTATTCGTCCGGAACGCATTTTAGAAATCGGAACATTTACCGGATATTCAGCCTTGTGTTTTGCTGAAGGCTTATCTCCAAACGGAAAATTAATCACCATTGAAGTGGATGATGAATTGGAGGATCGCATTCGCAAATACCTTCAGCTTGCCGGATTTCAGGAGCAGATTCAATTAATCATTGGCGATGCAAAGCAAACGATTCCGAATCTTGATACAAAATTTGATTTGGTGTTTATTGATGGAGACAAACGCGAATATCCGGAGTATCTTAAATTGGTAAAATCCTGCCTGAATCCGGGTGCTATTTTAATCGCTGACAATGTGTTATGGGACGGGAAAGTCCTTGAATCTGAAAAAGAAACTGACAAAATGACTCACGGCGTGCAGATTTTTAATGATGTACTACAGCACGATGCTGATTTCCAAAACATCATACTTCCGTTACGAGACGGTCTTTCCATTTCCCGTTTTACACCAAAAACTTCATAGATCATCATATTTATTAACAGTTGTTGAAAAATAATGCGTTTCATAACAATTATTTAATCAGTTGGAACCTTTTTTTCAGTATATTTGTAT
>CAYOUD010000061.1:0-13936 GCA_964407055.1 uncultured Bacteroidales bacterium
CACCTGCGACCTCTTCGTCTTGAACGACTCGCGTTGCCGTGCTGCACTATACCCCAAAAATGCAAACAAAAAATTATTTGATTTTTTTCGAAATCCACAGGATTCTGTGATTTATTTTTAATCTTTTTTTGAATTTCTATCAATGATAGAAGAAACTGCAGAGTCTCCGGTAACATTAACCGCTGTACGAAGCATATCGAGTGGTCTGTCCACCGCATAAACCAACGCAACGCTTTCTGCCGGCAAGCCAACCGCTTCCAACACAACAATCAACATAACCATCCCGGCACCCGGAACCGCGGCAGAACCAATGGATGCAAGCGTAGCGGTAAGTATGATGGTTAATTGAGCAGAAATATCCAGTTCAATTCCAAGGGTTTGAGCAATAAAAACGGCTGCTACAGCTTGATAAAGGCTGGTTCCGTCCATATTGATTGTTGCTCCGATTGGCAATACGAAATTTGTTACTTCAGATTTTATCCCGAGGTTTTCTTCGCAGGATTTTTTTGTCATCGGCAGGGTGGCTGCACTGCTGCTGGTGCTGAACGCCAATAGTTGCGCAGGAAACACTCCTCGTAAAAATTTCAAATAAGGAATTTTTGCCATCAAGCGAACAAAAAGCGGATACACAATAATCATCATTATCAGCAATCCAGTTACTACAGAAATCGCATATAATCCCAACGAAGCAAATAACTGTATGCTGTTTGCCGGATTATCGCCGGCTACATCAACGATGACTGAAGCCATCAAAGCAAACACGCCAATTGGTGCAAAACGCATGATGATATCGATGATTTTTAGAACCACATCATTTAGTCCGTCAAAAAAGGAAATGACAAGTTTTACATTTTTCCCTTTTATCATGATAAGCGCAATCCCAAAGAGCAAAGCAAAAAATATAACTTGCAACATATTAACGTTTTCACCAGCTGCCCCAATGATATTTTCAGGCACGATATCTACAAGAAATTGCAATGGCCCCTGCCCTTCTAATTCCTGAGCGCTAAGTGATTTCTCCAACACGTCGGTTTTAAAATTTTCGGCATATTCTGCTTTTTTCTCCTCAGGAAACACACTTCCGGGTTGAATGGAATTAACGATCAGTAAGCCGATGCTAATTGCAATAACAGTAGAAATAATGTAAAGCAGGAACGTTCGCAATCCCATACCCGAGAGTTTTGAGGTATCTCCTAAGTCGCTGATTCCTTTGACCAGACTTACAAAAATAAGCGGAATTGCGATTAATTTGAGCAATCGAATAAAAATTTCTCCGAAAGGTGCAATCCAATTAATTGTAAAGCTATTTATTTCGAGAAAAATCGAGATAAAACCGAATGCAATACCTAAAAGTAAAGCAATCAGTATCCATGCATAAAGCGGTATTCGCTTTAATTTGGTCATTATTTCGCAGTTTGGTGCTGAACTCTTAGCAAGTCATTCAGCTCTTTTACCGGATTGAAGGTAATTTGTGGTACTTGCACAAAGACAGTCAGCCATTTGCTCATACCGCCATTCCACAAGCCCGGCAGCTCATAAGTTTTAATCGTTTTACCTTCGTGAGTTTTTTCGACAACGAGTCCTGCATTTTCATCCCTAAAATTCAAAAGGTTAAACTTATTTCCTTTATAATCGCGGATACTGCAAGCAATGTCAACTGGATTAAAATGCGTTGAATTTTCAAACATTTCGCGCTGATTTTCATCCTCCAAATTAATTTGATTTTTCTCAAGGATTTCCAGGCACAGATCTCCGTTTTTACGTTTCACCCAAAATGGGCCACCGCCTGGTTCGCTGGTATTTTCGACCATACCACAAACGCGAATTGGGCGATTCAGTGTGTATTTAAGCTCAACAATTGCCTTGTCTTTGTCATTGGAAAATTTTGTGTGAGGCAAGATGTTTCCAACGAAGCTAAGGATCTTTTTCCAGTCTTTATCAGAAAGTTTCTTCGACTTATCCAATTGATTCAAAATATCAAAAGCCCGCGCTCTGACGTCCATTAAATATCCGCCAAGGAACTTTTTATATTTGACGGTTTCATGTTTAATGGTATCCGGTGCAACATTATCAATATTTTTGATAAAGACGACATCACAATCCAGATTATTCAAATTTTCAATCAATGCACCGTGACCACCGGGTCGAAGCACTAATTCACGCTTTCTATCTCTCAATAAATTTCCTTTGCGATTGATAGCAATACTGGATGTACTTACTGATTGTTCAGAAAAGCCAAGATTGAACTTCAACGCTTCTTCTTTTTTCAAAAAAGTTCTGCTGGCATGCTTAAATCGTTTTTCAAAAAGTTTTTCATGTTCCTTTTGAATGGTAAAATGGATATTTACTTCATTGTCCTCAGAACGACAATACATCATGCCTTCGACAAGATGCTCTTCAAAAGCCGTACGAGTATGTCCGGGATATTTATGAAACAAAATAAGTGCCTTGGGTAATTCGTTGTAATTCAACCCCTTTTTGTTAAGAATCATGCCGGCAATTTTATCGTACTCATTTTTACGCAATAATTTTTCCAGAGACTGTCTTCTGCGGAAAAAACGCTTAAATACCTCAGGATAAAATGCAAATTTTTCGATATTGTCATACGTGTTTCTCAAACTATAAAAATCCTTTTCGGCACTAACCTGAAGGAATTCATCTTCGCTGCCTTTATAATTATCACGAAGATTATCTAATCGTTTAAACATTCGAGAAGCCGCACCACTAGCAGGGACAAATTTTGCAAGGCGGAGTTTTTTACTTTCCGTTTCAAAAATTTCCATATAATGGTTAATTGCTTCGGGTTCAGGCTTAAATATCCCGTCCTCAATTGTTGCAGGACATTCGGCGATTATAAAAGTTTCCCCTGCCTTAATGGTTTCAATCTGTTGCTCTAGGCGTTTTGGGTTAACTCCGTTACTTTTAAGAAATTTCAAATCTTTTTTGCTAAACATACTCCATTGGATTATGATTTGTAAGTACGAAATTAAACATTTTTCCTTAAAACAGTCAAAACTCTGGCAGGAATATCTGTGCAATTTTGTATAAAAGCCTGTATTATATCAGTTAATTATCTAAGTATCATAGGGGTTAAAAACGAAAGAAAAACTATCTTAATTCTGAAGAGTTATCGGATTGTTAGACGAGTCACCTGTTAAATCAATAATAATAGTTATCCATCGTCGGACGATAGATAATGGTATCGGTTCCCAAGGAAGCAGACCCCAGAACTCCCATTCCACTACTAACATTTGAATAGACTACAACCGGTTCCATAAGAGGATTTCCCTGAGCGTCCATATGATTGTTTCGTGTTACAAAATATTGGTACATTGCTTCATCTAGGTAATAGAGTTGAAAAATTAGTTTTACGGTATCATAAAAATACGACTGTGTGCTACCAGTAATGGTATAAGTGTCTGTATTTATAAGTCTGTCAGAGAACAACATACCAGAATCGTATCCGTTTGATTCCACAATCACATCGTTGGAAGACAAATAAACATAATTTTCATAATAGTAATAATTATTTTCATCCTCATCCGTATAGTAATCTGACTTTATTCTAAGCATGAAAAATTGTTTCTGTTGCGCATCTAAGGCGAATTTCAAACGAAATTGTAGTACTTCTTCATTATATTCCCCTTGTCCTCTTGAGGTATCGAGAGCAATTATGGGCTGTGCAAACGGCACACGGGTTTCACAAGTTATAGGTTCATAATCGGTTGCTTCTATTTCAAATGAATAGAGATATCCTGATTTAGCACGATAACTTGCCTGATAAATCCCAGAACTTGTTTCGCTCAAGCTTTCAATAAATTCACCATTTTCATACAGTTTTACCGAAGCATTTTCCACGGCTTTTACTTCGGCATTATCAATAATAATTCTTGAGCAGCTTAGATCCAATTTTATCAAAGAATCCTTCATTAGCATACTGTTAACAACCAAACGCGGGTTACGGTATTCAATATTCAGCGGAATAACCTTTTCACAAGCAATCAAAAAAGCGAGTGATAAGAGGACGACTATAATGATAAGATTTCTCATGACGTTTAAAAATTAAATGAATAACGAACAAATGGTATTGCAGGAAACAAGCTAAGTTGCTTTAACTGCCGATTTCCGTTCCAATCGGTTCCAAAAAACAAATAAAAGGGATTTTGTCTATTGTAAGCATTGTACAAACCAACAGACCATGTACGTTTTCCCCATTTCTTTTCTTTATGGAAATTAGCAGCAAAATCCATTCTATGATAAGCCGGCATTCGATACGCATTTTTCGAATCGTAATATTCAATGTCTGGGCTGTAATTATATTCATTACCGGTAGTGCTAGTATATCCTGCATATCTTGCCAATGCCAGAGTAATTGCATTTCCTGTACCGTAAACCCAAGTAAACCCAAAATCCATTTCATTGCTGTGTTTATATGTCATTGCGATTGAAATATCATGTCGTCTGTCGTATTTATAGGGATATTTTTCTCCAAAATTCAGATTATCAAATTGTCGCCATGACCACGACATGGTATAGCCAATCCATCCGGAAAATTTTCCATAATTTTTACGCACAAGCAGCTCCATTCCATAAGACCATCCATCGCCAATTTCAATTTTATCTTCCCAGTTCTGAGAGACATCAAAAAAGCTTGCTCCTTCTTTATAAGCAATCAGATTGTTCATTTCCTTATAAAATCCCTCAAGACTCATGTCCCACATGTTGTTGATGTTCCAACTCAGCCCGAGGGCAACTTGGTCAGATAATTGCGGCGGAATGGAATCGGTACATGGCATCCACAGATCTGTGGGCAAACCGATGGTTGAATTTGTAAGCAAGTGCAGATACTGCTGCATGCGTGCGTAAGCAGCCTTTACAGAGATTTTTTCACTAATTAAAAAGCGGGAACTGATGCGAGGTTGCAAATCATGATAGAAGGCATTTTTGAGGACAAAGCCACTGTAATGCAATCCCATATTTGTTTGCAAGCGCTCTGTCATGGTCCAGTTGTCTTCAAAATACAGCGAATATTCGTTGGCATACACTGGATTATTACCAATATTCTGATTGATTTCTGCTTCATCAACTTTCATTGAATAGGCGCTGACACCCGGTTTAAATGTGTGATACAGATAATTAACACCCGATTTCATTTTGTGTTTTGGAAACCAGTTTAAATCAAAATCCATCGAACCGCCAACATCCTGAATTCCTGATACAAATTCAGACTGGTAAGATTCTGTCAGAACATTGTTTTCGCTGTGATCATATCCGGTGAGTACCGAAAATCTGTAATCTGAGAAAACCAGCGTGGTATTAGCAAACACATGTGGACTGAACACATGGTTCCATCGAAGTGCTGTGGTTAAATTTCCCCAGAACAATTCATTTTTGCTTTCATCATCATTGATAATATTATCGTAAATCCATTGGTCGGAATAGTTTGAGTATGCTTTATCTCTGCCGGTGTATAGACTTAAAAACAACTTATCATCATCTCCAAGCTGATGATGGATTTTGGTATTCAAATCGTGAAAAAAATAGCCAGCCGAAACATCCCCGACACTTGCTAAATCAATAATTGGTCTTGCCAACAAATCAATGTAAGTTCTTCGCCCTGAAATCAGGAATCCGGTTTTATCTTTGACGATAGGACCTTCAATAGTCAGCTTACTGGCGACATTTCCAATTGCCCCTGAGCCGTGCCATTCTTTCAAATTTCCTTCCTTCATGCGGATATCCACTACCGAAGATAATCGTCCGCCATAACGCGCCGGGAATCCACCTTTAATCAACTTCACGGAAGAAATGGCATCTGGATTAAAGACAGAAAAGAATCCGAACAAATGATCCGCATTGTACACGGGAACCCCGTCCAGGAGAATGAGATTTTGATCTGGGCCGCCACCCCGCACATATATTCCGGATGCACCTTCCTGCCCACTTTGTACGCCAGGCAATAGTTGCAGACTTTTCATCACATCAGCCTCGCCAAGCAGAACGGGTAACATTTTAATTTTCTGAATTGGCATTTCAAACATACTCATTTGTGATGATTTTACCATTTCATCAGCTTTTTTATCAGTAACGAGTACTTCTCCAAGCGTAATTGCAGGGTCTAATGCAATGTTAAGCTTGATATTTTCAGTAAGTTTCAAACTTTTTTTGTAGGAATTAAATCCAACATAGGAAACCACGAGCTCAACATCCGGGTTTGGTAAAACCAAACTGAAAAATCCGTATTCGTTTGTAATGCAACCGGTTTGGGTTTTCTCATCATATACAGACGCATAAATCAGTTTTTCACCAGATTTTGCATCTGACACAAAGCCGCTAATGGTGTGTGACTGCGCCAAACTTAGTGTCGCTAACATTATAAATATAATACTCAGGTAGTGTGCCCGTTTCATAAGTTTCGTTCAAAAAAAACAATAACGCAAGATAAAGGAAAAGATTATAATTATAGAAATATAATTTATAGATTTCGAAAATAGGTGTCAATATTGAGGTGTTAAGGCTCCTTAACCCTTACTGGATATCTGCATTTCTTTATATGATTTTTCCCAGATTTTCCAAGCTTTATCAGCCTGTTCTGTGAGCATATCAAATCCATTTTTAATTTTTGCACCCTGATCTTCAGCATGTTGCAAAAACAAAGTTTTTTTCGGATTGTAAATCAAATCGAGACAAATATGATCTTCGGTAAGGAATTCAAATGGGATTTCAGGACAGCGATTTACATTAGGATACATCCCTACCGGAGTACAATTTACGATAAGTTTATGTTCCTGAATAATGTGTTTGGTCAGTTCATTATATCTGAGATGATCGTCGAAGTTGGGATGTCTGGTCACAGTTAATCCGCTCAATCCTTTTAATTTCAAAGAATGTCTGACAGCACGCGCAGAGCCTCCGGAACCGAGAATCAGTCCTTTTTTTGGCAAATTAAACGGGATGTACATTTTTTCCATTCCCAGCACATCGGTATTGTATCCTTTCAGGAAAACTCCGCCTTCATAATGTTGAATGACAATTGTATTTACTGCCCCAATGCTAAATGCAACCGGATCAAGATCATCAAGATACGGGATAACCAGTTCTTTATACGGTGTGGTGACATTTAATCCATACAATTTGGGATGTGCCTCAAGTACTTTCCGCAATTTTCCAATTTCAGCAAGCGGGAATAAATGGTATTTGACATCTGTCAACTCTTCCTTTTCAAACTTATCTGTAAAATAAGTTTTCGAAAAAGCATGATCTAATGGGTATCCTATTAATCCGTATTCTCTCACGTACTGCGTTTTTTCTGTCGGTACAAATATAACCGATTGCAATAGAAAACAAAGGTAATTATAACATGATTTATTAACATCGATTACTAATTTTCTACAAACCTGTTAATTACAGTGTGATGAAAAGATAAACAAATTGTTTTTCATAAACAAAACGACAGATAATTGTGTCAATTAAAAAAAAACTTTAATTTTAGACAAAATTTACAAAAAATCATCAACATGAAAAAAGCTTTGTACGGATTAATTATTTTGGCACTTTTGATGCCGGGAATGAAAGTTTTAGCACAAAACCATAATTTAAAATTAGACCTTACTGCATTAGCAATGGCAGAATTGCGTTTAAATTATGAATATAAACTTAACGAGAATAAATCGTTTGTTTTAATGGCCGGGACAATGATTCCACATAAAATTCCGAGTCTGATTTACAATACTTCAATGATTGAGGACGAGTACGGTGGAGATGTCAATTTACAAAATCGATTTAGTGGATATATGGTTGGTGGACAATTTCGCTTTTACGTTGGTGAAAGTACAGTTCCGGCAGGTTTTTATGTTGCGCCCTATCTGAAATTTCACAGATACTCAATTAAAACCTCTGTACTCTACGAGGATAATATCACAGAATCACAATATCAAGCTTTGAATGAAGATGAACAAACTCATGCCGAATATGTGAGCCCTGATAATTATCTGTACAATAGCACAGGAAACTTTGACGGTTCACTCAGACGTATTGGTGGCGGTTTGGCATTGGGATACCAATGGCATATTAACGATGCGCTGACAATTGACTGGACATTTATTGGGATTGGCGTAGAGCGTTTGACAGCAAAGCTCGAAGTTTCTACAAGTTCAGAAAACTATGATCCGGATTATCAGGAATGGGCTGATGATATTAACGAAGGTGCAGAGGATTTCTTTTTTATTGGCGATCGTTTGGATGTAGAAGTTGAATCAGACAAAGTAACAGTTGCTTTACCGATAACTATTCCTATGCCCTATTCGTCAATTACGATTGGTTATACATTTTAAGAAAATCTTAACGCAGTTAAATTGTTTATTATATTTTAATAATTTTGGCTACACTCGGCATAGCTCAAGCAAGCTTGGCTCTGCCCTCATTTCCATAATTTTGGCTGCACTCGGCATAGCTCAAGCAAGCTTGGCTCTGCCCTCATTTGCACAAAATTTGCACAAAATTTGTTCCCGTAGGGTTTTCAGCGTTTCTCATATAGTGCTTCAAAAAATTTCATTGTCTATGAAAAACGCTATAAATCTTGATACGAAAGAATTATTAGAATTCCCCTATAAGCTTCACCAAAAATAGAACAGTTTAAAAGTAGAAAGATAATAACTTTAAACTGTGAAATTTGAAGGTAAATAAAACGCATGCAGAGAATTCTTTCATGACTAAAGCGATTCAAATCATTATCTCAGTATCAGTTTTTGATTTGAAACGCGATAGGTTGTTGCAAATCTGACAATGTATAAACCGCAAGGTATATCTGACAAATCAATCATTGTGCCGTTGCCATTTACCTGTAACGTTATAAAATGTGTTCCGTGTACATCATATATTTCGATTGACTGAATATTTTTCCCTTCAAAAAACAATTTCCCATTTGAAGGGTTCGGATACATCTGAACCTCAGACAAGTTTTCAATTTCTGTCGCATTTGCAGTTTCAAAATTCACAAGCAGATTTATGTTTGAGTTAGCCTCAAATATATATTCAGAATTGGTTGAAACTTCTGTTCCGGCTTCAGTCCAGTTGACAAAATTATATCCATCTTCAGCAAGGGCGGCAAGTGTAATAGTTTCTCCGTAAACATATACTCCTGTCCCACTGACACTGCCTGCACCAGAGATATTGACATCAGCGGAAACACTGAAACTATTTGCAGCATCGGTAAGCAAAATATCATCGACTTCCCAAGTAGCTGCCTGAGCGGTTGTGGATGTGTATTTAAAGGCAATTCGTCCGGTAGTTCCGGAAAGTTCACTCAAATCAATAACTTCGGAAAAAGTCCACTCCCATAATGTTTCACCATTGTGCCATGTGACATTTGGAATTTCCTGCCAGGTAGCTGTTTCCGGATTATCAACAAAGTCCGCAGAATACAACAATTGCATTGCCGATCCGGTGTATCCGGAGGTATTCCAAAATGACAGTTTTAAGTCATCATAATTATCGGCATTAAACTCCGGAGAGATTAACCAATCTTCATTTTCATAAGCCCCGGCATCATAACCTGTAATGGCTCCATAGTAAGAATAATTATGTCCGTATTGGGTTGCAGGAATCGTCCATACCTGATCCCCGGCAACACTAAATGCCAACCATCCACCGGAGGTCAGGCTTTGGTCTTCAAAATCTTTGTTGAAGATAAAGGTTTCGTTGGGAAAGATTTTAAGTGCTACAGGACGGTGATCTGAGATATTATCGTTGTATTCAGTCATGCCTCCTGGGAGATAATTCTCTATTTTCAGTGTTTCGATTGATGAGCTATGGGAATAAAAACTATTAAAAAGCTCATTGGTGATTAAGATATGATCAATATGCGAGGGCCAACCCGGATACGACCAGTTGCTATTATCTCCTATCGCAATTTCATAATCCGCGAAAGCGTAATTATCCGGATTATTGAAAATACTTTGAAATACATTATTTTCTAAATCATCGGTCAGAATATCATTCATGTCACCAAGAACAATAACTTTGTCATCGGGAAAATTGGCATCCATATAATCCTTTAATAAATTGACTGCAACAAAGCGTCGGTTTTCCTCATCCCAGATATCGTCTGTGTTTAAAAGCCCATCACCCATTGCTTTCAAATGGTTATTAATAATGACATAATCATCACCATCATAGGTCAACTCCATAACATAAGGTTTTCGCAAAAACGGGATGTCATACTCCTCATTGGTATAAATTTCATACACATTATTTACCTGAATTACGTCTGTTTTGTAAATAAAAGCAAAATTGACCCAATCGCCGGAAATTCCAACATATGCTTCATATCCGGGAATTTCGTCAATCATTTGATTGAATACAGTTCCATCAGCTACTTCCTGAAATGCAATCACATCAGCATCAATAGCAGGAATTAATTGCGACAGATTATCCACGGTAACATTTTCAACAAGAGGAAACATTTCAATATTCCAGCTAATGACTTCAAAGGAATTATCTGTACCGTAAGACAAGTCATCAATTGTTTGAGCGTTGATGAGTGTTGTGAGGAACAACAAGTTAATTGCTAAAACGATTTTTTTCATGCTCAAATATAGAAAAAAATCATTTATGCCGAGATTTTCTTTTAATTAGGTCTCCAATGCAAAGCTGACAAGGCTGATATCGTTTCGAGAAATGCCATTGACCTTTATCCAACCATACTTCCATTCTGAAGATTTATAGTAGCGAATCCCAATGTATTTTTCTGTATTTTCTAGATTATACCATGGTCCGTTTGAACCCAAAATAGTGGTTGGTGGGACAACCCACATATAATTTATATTATTTGTGGCAGTCCATTCTGCAATATTATCGATTTGGGTCTCATATGCTAGGGTATCTACCCACTTCATGCTGCTGGTCTGACCGAGTCCGACATAGTAAGTTTGGGTTTGCGTAGCCACCTGTCAATAAGATATAATCTACTTTTTGTTCATTAAACAAATAAATTCCATGAGTCCAGTCTTTCTCTGAAAATAGGCGAAATTTGACCATTTTTAGTGCCAGCGCCTAAGACAATGGCCACATCACTTTTATTCTCAGAGTAGTTTGTGGAAAAACGCAATATTTTGATCGAATTGAAACAGAAATAGCAAGCTATATTCCAATAAAAAGCAATACAAAGATTCGTTTTACACTCTTCATGTTTTTAAAATCTTAATTTTCAATTGTTCGACCACATTAAAAACAATGGGACAAATTTCATAATTCTGAAGGACTCCAGGCAGTCTTAAAACAAAATCTGCTCTGTAAAGGTATGGAAACATTCTGCATTCATCATATCTTTCTGAGTAAATTATACATTTATTACCATCCAAGTTTTTACATGCAAAACCCATGGAATACTTATATTTCTCAATATTCTCAGGCTCCACATAATTTATCAGCACTTTATCTGAAGCAATCGGACGAATATTATGGCAGCAGTTACCACATTCCAAGCAATCAATTTGAGCTGCTATAGTATCATTTAATTGATTTACTAATGCATCCACATAATTTGCGTTTTGCTTTTGAAGTAATTGACGAAATGTTTTGTTCTCTTCTCGTTTTTCCAAAGCGATGCGAAGTATTTTCTCAATATTTCTTTCCAATTTCATATCAATCTGTTTAAGTTTATTACATATAACTAATGGATTGTCAATGATTAAAAAAACCACACCAAACTATTAAGTCAGAGCAATGCGCAAAAATAGGCATTTCTTTGTTAATTATTTAGGTTATGTTTTAAGATAATGTGGGACATCTAATTCCAGATATACATTTTCAATTTCTCTTTCCTTTTTCGTTTATGTCCAGTTGTTTATCATCACATTCAACTATACCCGAAAAAGAGGAACCATTCATTGTGGCAATAGATGATAATAACTTATGCCTCCAATCAAATATTGTTTTCATGTTGACACCTAGCTTTTTAGAAGCCTTTCTAATTGTAATGCTTTCAACGGTGAGTTCCAAGAATTCTTGAAACTTTTCAACCTTCTTAATGCCAGAAATTGCTGTGCCAGTAAAGTCATTAAACGTTTTTTTACATTGTTTACATTTGTATCTCTTACGCCCTTTGTAGGTCCCATGGCCGAATATCTCTGCGCTTAGGCAGTGAGGACATAAGACTTTTTGATCTTTATTAAGACCCTTTTTTATCTTATCTAATTCAGGAATGAATTCCATATCTATTTTCAGAAGATTATATAGTCTCTGCAAGAAAACGCCAAATATTGCGTTATTCTCGTTTCTAAAACAGTCGATCCGCCGGCTGGCGGACTCCTTGGTTTCAGAAACATCGAAAGTCTTATCTTTGACGTTTTCTTATCAGAGACTGAAAAACAGTAGTTTTCTTGCAGACACTATATAGCTTTTTCTTTTCTGATAAATCAAGCCCACTGAGTATTTCTTGTAGTTT
The DNA here is from genome assembly GCA_964407055.1 of uncultured Bacteroidales bacterium. GTDB lineage: Bacteria > Bacteroidota > Bacteroidia > Bacteroidales > ML635J-15 > JAQIBY01. The sequence goes on from CAYOUD010000061.1 coordinate 12,446, forward strand.
CATAAATATCTTGTTTGATGCAAAGATACAAAAATAATCAACATTATTCTAAAACATAACCTATTTATTTAACTGATTGTACACCGACAAGTGATTATTAATAAAAGGATAGTAGAACCAAAGAAATAGCAAACTCTCATTTTCAGGACATAGAATATAATGAAAAACAATATTTTCCGGAAGCGTTTCACGGCGGCATGGGATTCACTTATTATTGTTTGTCGTACTTATTTATTTTTCATTTATGGCTATCCTAGAGCTACATCTAAAAGCATCATTGTAGCAAAGCCAAGCATTGCACCAATTGTAGATAAATCTGTCTTGTTTCCTGTTTGAGATTCAGGGATTAACTCCTCAACTACTACAAATATCATTGCTCCTGCGGCAAATGACAGAGCATATGGTAATAAAGGGGTAATTGTCAAAACAAGATAAGCACCAATAACGCCTGCAATTGGTTCAACAATGCCGGAAAGTTGCCCGTAATTAAATGCTTTTAATCTTGAAAAGCCTTCACGACGCAGCGGGATTGAAACAGCAGCACCTTCAGGGAAGTTTTGCAATCCGATTCCAAAAGCCAGCGCAACAGCTCCTGCAAGCATACCCGTATCAGGATTATTTGCTAATGCCCCAAATGCCACTCCGACAGCCAATCCTTCCGGAATATTATGTAAAGTTATGGCAAGTACAAGCAAAACACTTCTTTGCCAGGTTGTTTTAATTCCTTCTGCCTTGTCAACTGATAAACCTAAGTGTAAGTGGGGCAAGATCTTATCAACTAATAATAAAAAAGCTCCGCCTGATAAAAATCCAATTACAGCAGGCATCCATGGAATAGAACCATTTTCTTTAGACATTTCGATTGCAGGCTTTAACAATGACCAAAAACTAGCCGCAATCATTACCCCAGCCGCAAAACCGAGCATTGAATTCAGGATTTTTTGATTAATCGATTTAAAAAAGAAAACCATTGAAGCACCTAAAGCAGTTATAAACCACGTAAAAAGGGTTGCTCCCAATGCTAAAAGTACGGGGTTGTAATTAAGTAACCAATCAAAATTCATATGCTTTATTCATTTTCATTTTTGACAAAGATATATATATTCATTCTCATTTGAATTACATTTTGTTCGGTAAAAACCAAACATTACATTTTGTAAAAATGAGATTCCTCACTACCGTCAGAATAACAGCAACCTGCATAGATTGTTATTCCGACCGTAAGGAGGAATCTAAAAAAAACATTTATCAGACAACAGTATTAACCCGAAAAATTCACCGCAAATAGTTATACCGATTGTGAATCAAAATTGTTTACTCCCGAAAATCGGGGATACCGGAGTTTTTGATTTTAAAGTGTACTAACATTGGGTGAATGTGACTTAATGAGATCATAATGTTAATTGTTATAAATTAATAATTGTTCACAAACTCCGTTTTAACCTGCATTATTCATCGCAAAATTAAGCGTATTTGCATATGTCAATATAC
>CAYOUD010000062.1:0-13685 GCA_964407055.1 uncultured Bacteroidales bacterium
TGATAATTGAGAATGGATAATTGAGAATTGAGAATTGATAATTGAGAATGGATAATGAATAATGGAGAATTGATAATTGAGAATGGATAATTGATAATGGATAATGGAGGTGCTGAATTATGAGAGAAAATATAATTAAAAATAAGAGTTTTGATTTTTCCCTGCGTATAGTGAGGTTATATAAGTTCCTTTTAGCGGAAAAAAAGGAATTTGTAATGAGTAAGCAACTTTTGCGAAGTGGTACAGCAATAGGGGCATTGATTAGGGAAGCTGAACATGCTGAAAGTAAAGCAGATTTTATTCATAAACTGTCCATATCTTTGAAGGAAGCAAACGAAACAGAATATTGGATTGATTTACTTTATCATTCTGAATTTATTGATAAAGGGGATTACGAATCAATCGTGGTGGATTGTAGGGAATTGTTGAAGTTGTTGATATCAATAATAAAAACGAGTAAGGCAGGTCATGAAAAGAAATAAACAAACATTCATAGATTTATCAACTGTCAATTATTCATTGTCAATTGAAGTTGAGCAAAAGGATATTAAAAATATTCATTTGAGCGTTTATCCACCTGATGGGAATGTTAAAATTGCGGCTCCGCATAGAATGGATTTAGACACTATTCGTGTGTTTGCTATCAATAAGTTGCAGTGGATTAAAAAACAACAAAAAACATTTAGGAATCAAGAAAGAGAAGCACCTAGGGAATATCTTTCTAAGGAAAGCCACTATTTCCAGGGGAAAAGATATTTGCTAAAGATTATTGAACAGGATGCGAAACCAAAAATTGTGCTTACTCACAGCAAGATTGAACTTTATGTAAGGCCAAATACATCTATGGAAAAACGTAAAGAAATTATTGAAGAATGGTATAGAGAAGAGATGAAGAAGACCATTCCGAAAATGATTGAAAAGTGGGAAAAGATAATTGGAGTAAAAGCTAATGAATTTGGAATAAAGAAAATGCGTACAAAGTGGGGCACTTGCAATGTTGAAGCAAAACGGATTTGGATAAACTTAGAGTTAGCTAAAAAGCCATTGGATTGTATGGAATATATTGTTGTTCATGAATTAGTCCATTTGTTAGAGCGAAGCCACAATGATACATTCAAAAACTATATGAATGAGTTTATGCCAAAATGGAGATTTCACAGCGACGAATTAAACAGATTACCATTTAGACATGTAGAATGGAAATATTAATAGCTAACACTTGCAGTCTCTGCATCCCGAAAGCTTTCGGAACAAAGCCCCACACTTACCCTTCCCTCACCGCCTTTATTCTCTTGGGCCGTTATGCTAACCAATGCGACAAATCGCGCTGAATCAGTGTTTGGGTTGCCAAAATTTCATCTCGGTAAAGCTCCGATAAATAGTTCCGGTCTGCATCGCTCATTTTGGGTTTTTCCTTAGTGAGCATTTTTGATTTTATCCCTGATTTTAATGCCTTTGGTAGGATGCTTTTTGCAAGTTTTGCTGCTCCACTCCGATAAATCAGTTTGTTTAATCTCGGATTTTTCGGCACCTCTCCCGGATTATGAATCTTTTCTGTATTTATCGCATTGGGGGCTAAGTCTAAAAACTCAAATGCAGATTGAAACAAGGCATTTTTGTCTTTATGCAAATCGTCAAATAAATAAATTTGGATATTTTCTTTCGGAAATAATTGATAAAATCGACTTAGTTGTTGATGGTATAAACCAAGCTCATAAAACAATTCGGATATTCCCCATCCTTTATTTGCTGCCTTCCGATCAGCGTCAAATGCTTCCCTGAATGGGAGGGAAGTGTATCCAAAACGAAGCGCCATCAGATAATGAGAAAATGCGCGCTCAATCGGATTTCTCAAAATAGCCATCAGTTTTGCATCCGGATTGTATTTAAAAATCTCTGCTGCAGCAACCGGAGAGTGCATATAACTTACACTGGCCTCAGCAAGTATTGTTTCATCTTTTACCGCATGAAAGAGTTTTTCATAATCTTCTTTTTTCTGTACAATGGACAAAGGTAGTTCTTCCAATTTCTCCGTTTTATAATAATTCTCCAAATTAATGACATTGCTTTTTTTGTAATTTGGGGATAATGCATCAATTTGAATCTCTTTTGCAAAATAATTTGTCTCTTTTATCGGACTGAAATAAATCTCCGGATGCTGATTCAGGTAGTGATAAAATGACGTGCTTCCGCTTTTTGCTGCTCCTATGATAAAGAAATTTACTTTCATATTATTTGTCCATAATTTTATTGCGAAAATATTTTGCTTTTTTTATTGAAATAAGTGGATAAGTAAGAAATTTTAAGTGTCTGTAAATACTGATTTCTGCCAAAATATTCCAAATAATAGTACTGATAGCCGTTGCAATTGCTGCTCCGTTGATTCCGTATTTTGGAACTAAGAGATAATTCAATAACAAATTTAACAATGCGGTGGTAATCAGTATGTTTTTAGCGGCACTTTCTTTCCCCGTCATGTTTAAAACATGAATGGTAGAACCTGAAAATGCACTGAAAATTTGCCCGATTGAGAGTATGATAAGACTCATTTTTCCGGCGACAAATTCTTCACCGAAAATTCCCAATAAAAAGCCCGGTACCAAAAGAATTAACAGAAATACAGGCAATGATAAGCCGAAGTTTATAAAACTGACTTGCTTTACAACTTTCCGAAAGCCAAGATAATCTTTTTTCTCAAATAATTCCGCATACTTAGGTAATGCAATGCTGTTGATGGCAATTAAAGCAATGCTAATGGCTGCAGAAATTTTCAGAGAGGTATTATATATCCCAACATCAACTTCTGTTTTAAAGGCACTAAGCATCAGAATGTCCATCCAACTCATGATTAAAAAAAGCGAGTTTGTGAGCATCATCGGCAGGCTAATTCCGATGGTTTTTTTGAAGTTAAATCGATATTCTGGTTTATCCGGATTATCATGGAGCTTTCTTTTGAAATTCGCGAAAACAACGATGAAGCTTATGAGCATAAGTACACTAACCCCAATACTCAGTGAGAAAATACTTGTTTTGTTCGTAATCCCATGATTAGTTAGGAACAGCATGATTAAGATAATTGCCAGATAGATGCTGCTGTTTTGAAAAATGCTAAATGCTGTGATGTTTTTCAGTGCTTTCAAGCTTTCGGCATTGATGTTGAGGAGGCTGAGTGGAATAACTGTTATGGCAATAATTCGCACAATATTTGTGTACTGCGCTGAATTGAAGAAAAGCTCACTGATTGGTTGGGCGAAAATATAAAGTATGATGGCTACAACCAATGCATTGATGCCTACAATTGTAATACTGTGCCGGTATATCGGACGCACATGATGTTGATCCTTACGACCAATGCTTCCGGCTATAAATTTTACAATCGAAGTATCAAAGCCAATTTTACCAAAAACTGCACCAATCATTAGAATTGTCCAAGCTGTAGAGAAAACTCCAACTCCACTGGCGCCTAACCATTTTGCAAGAAGCCAAATAAAGAAATATCCAATAAAAATTGATAAAAACTTAAATCCTAAAGCAATAGCACCTCCGCGAAAAAGCTCCATCAGATTAAAATCTTTTTTAATGAATGATTTAATTTTCACAATATAATAATGGTTTGCTAAGTGAACGTAATTACAGCGTGCAAAGGTATGGAAAAAGCATGAATTTTTACAAAAAAAAAGCCGAATGAGAATTCACACGGCTGATTTCTTGTTTCTGCAAACCAATTTATTTTATTCTGACCTCAATACGTTCTGCAATCTGCTTTGCTGTTGTTAATGTAGATAAATCGGTGTGTAATTTTCCGTTTTCTCCGGAGTAATGTCCGTGTCCTATTGGATTCATGACATAGTATTCCATCGGATTTTCAGCATCAATTTCAACGGAATAAATAAGCGATGGCTGACATGAAGTTTTGTAATCTTTATTGTCTGGAAATTTCGCATTGTGCCAGTATTCATTGAAATCCCAGGTCTGGTTTATTTCCACAATGAGTCTGAATTTAGCAAGTGACTTCTTGTTTGTTTTTGTATTTAATACAAAATCAGCATCCGGTGTGGCACCTGAATAGGCATCGGGTATCGGATGTTTCTCTGATGGAATTGTTGCTTTGTCTTTTCCCCATTTATGAATAAAATAGGGGAGTGCAGCTTGATATAATTTCCGTCCGCTTACCCATTTCTGTCCTTCTTGCTTGCCATATTTGTAAACGCCTTGTGCAAATGATGCGGTAACATAAAGTGGTTGTATGAAATTACCCTCAATATCTTCAACCCAAATTGCCATGGTTGGATGATTATGCGCTTCACCGGCTTCAAATTGCAGCTCAATTTGATACCCTTTTCCGTTGATATTGGTTTCAATATTTATTGGCGTTTCTCTTTGTTTCTGCTTTTTCTTTAATTCAGGATAGGTAAATCCGAATAAGATGACAGAAGTGATAATTAGCAATATAATATATCTTGTTTTCATAGCGATAAATTTTATTCGTTTAAAAATCAAAAATTATACCAATCGTTGGTAATATTGTGCCACTCCCGTCTGATGGAATAACGCGTAAATCGTACATTGACGGATTAATCGGGTCAATGATTGGATTCCCGTTTTCATCCAAATGGGTTAAAATGTCTTGAGATTCAGATTTGAAATTGTACAGATTCTGTATGTCTAGATAAATTTTCAATCTGCTTTTCTCAAAATTAAATGCTTTGTCAATGCGGATGTCTAATTGATGAAATGGGGCAAAGCGTTGTGAAGTTAACAAATCGAAATTAAGATAAGGTTGATATCTGACATCCCAGGCAGCCCGTTGCGAGCTAAGTGCCAAATCATATGGTGTATATGGTAATCCACCTGCGAATCTCCATTTGACACCAACAAACCAATTATTATTGAATTTTTTCGAGGCAGTTGTAATAAAGATATGACGATTATCCCAAGCTGTAGATGCATAATTGTCGTTTTTGTCTTTAAACTCGCTTATCGCATAGGTATAGGATATTACCAGACTAATATCTCCGGGAAATCGATTTTGCGATAAAACCTCAAGCCCATAGGCTCTTCCTTCCGATGAGGAAGCCAAAGCTTCGTCTCCGATATTTCCGAAATCGATACTACGGTGCGCAAGTGAAATGCTATCTGTTAAGGAGAAAGGATAATTGGAATAGTTTTTATAAAAGCCTTCAATGGTGATAAGATTGTTTTTGCCGGGGCGATATTCAAATCCTGCAACATAGTGATCTGCAGAAATATAACCAAGATTATTTTCGCGGTTTACCAATTGACCTGTCATGTCACGATAGCCAAGTGCCGTGTAGGGAGGCAATTGATAGTATTTTCCAACATGTGCATTGATAGAAATTTTTTCAGTTAGGAGGTAAGAGACTGACAGTTGTGGCGAGCTTTGTTTTAGCGGATTATTCATGTAATTAGCATATGTGTTTCCTGACATGCGATATCCGATACTTGTGCTTAATCGATTTGCGAAAAACTGTTTCGTTGCCTGCAGAAATGCTGCATATTTGAAAAATTCAAGATTGCTGTCATAATCTATCGTTGTTGAACCTGAGGGCAGGAATATTTGCTGATACGTGGAATTCATGTATTTCACATATTGTCCTCCGGCGCCATAAGTGAGTTCGATGCCATTATCAAGCTTGTTGTAGCTTTCCCAACGGAATTTATTTTCTGCTTCGGTAGAAACATAATCCTGCAAAAGCAATTGTGTTTCATCGTTGTTTTGATATTTAAAGGCTTTATTTGAAAGCATATTTCGACTCAAAATAAAGGTTTGAAAGCCATTGTCGCCAAAATGTTTCCATGCACCTCCGATTGTATAGTTCCATTGATCCTGTTGTGGTAAATTTGCTAATAAATAAGGTTGAAATTCATCCGGATTTTCAATACCCAGATCCAGACGGTTTTTATCAAGTGCTCCAACAGAGATTAATGTGAGTTGGTTTTTATCATCAATCTTTGTTTTTATTTTCATTTGATAATCATTAAATGTGGGTAGAAATGGTAACCCGATTGCTTTGAAAAGCAACTGTAAATAGGATCTTCTGACAGAGAAAATGTAAGTGGTATTATCTCCAATCGGACCATCGCTTGTAAGCGAAACCTCGCTGGCTCCAAGTGTTCCTCTGAATTTTGGACGGTCTTTATTTCCCTCAATTTGTTTGAATTCAAACACTGCACTCAACGCATTTGCCTTTGAAGCAGGGAAAGCACTTGAGTAGAAATTCACCTCGCGAAGGAAATCCGCATTTAATATTCCATTAGTACCTCCGGTGGCTCCCTGGGTTGCAAAGTGGTTAATATTAGGAATTTCTATCCCGTCAAGGTAAAATTTTGCTTCGTTGCCTGCTCCACCACGAATCAGCAGGTCGTTTCGATTTGCTGATGGAACTGCAGCAACACCGGGCAAGTTTTGTATTACTTTCGCAATATCTCTGTTTGCACCAGGACTGTTTTCAATTTCTGAGATTCCTATCCGCCTAAGACTGATAGGAGCTTCTTTTTTGCGTTCAAAAACACTTGCTTTTACCACAACTTCATCAAGGGCCACAGCAGATTCACGCATTGGCATGTCAACAAAAACGGTTTTACCTGATAAAACCTGAAAATCTTCAGATATTCGGGTTTCGTATCCTAAAGATTTTGCTGTAAGTCGATAAATATCAGGTTCGACATTCGTTATTATGAAATTCCCATCATAATCTGATGTGGAACCCATGTCTGTCCCTTCAATGAAAATATTTGAGAACGGTATTGCTTCATTATTCGTCGCATCATATATCCTACCCTTAATAACACCCACTTGCGCCTGCGCGTAAACTGAAAATGTTAAAATAATAATAAAAAGAATATTACGTATCATTGGTTTAAAAACTTAATTTATTTTACACAAATACAATTTTGTGATGAAAATGTTTTAAATTTAACAATATTTTAAATGTTAATAATAAAATGGGAAGTTTATTTAGAGAAAATTTCCGGGTTGCATTAATTTCCATCCGGTCAAATCGACTGCGAACTATGATAACAATTTTTATCATAGCGTTTGGAATCATGGCTTTGGTTGGGATTCTAACTGCCGTAGATGCTATAAAAACGACCATAACCAGTGAGTTTTCCAGTATGGGAGCCAGTTCCTTTACAGTACAAAAAAAATCCAGAAGCTTTCGTGGCAGAAATTCTTCGCAGAGACAACAGTCTGTTAAAAATATTGATTTTAGCGATGGAATTGCTTTCAAGGAGACATTTAATTTTCCTGCAAAAGTGACCGTTTTTACACACGCAACAAGTACTGCAACAGCTAAGTATGGTTCTGAAAAAACGAATCCAAATATTAGTGTTTATGGTGTGGATGAGAATTATTTGGATGTGTCAATGCTGGAATTACAGTATGGTAGAAATTTTTTAGAAAACGAAGTGTTATCCGGAACAAACTCGGTAATCATTGGGTCTGCTGTTGCAGCTGAATTGTTTGAAAGTAGCGAATACCCGGTTGGAAAGCAAATAATGATTGGAAATGCAAAATGCTCTGTGCTCGCTGTATTAAAATCGAAGGGGTCTAGCTTTGGAGGAAATGGTGACCGAATGATTTTAATGACATTGACTGATATGCGGGAAACTTTTTCTGCTTACTATAATTATTCATATCGAATTACTGTCATGCCTGATGACCCTGGACAAATTGCGCTTGCTAAGGATGAAGCAATTGGTACATTTCGAAATATTCGGGGTTTGACGATTTACGATGAAAATAATTTTGAGTTGGAAAGTGCTGACGAATTGTCATCAGATTTAATAGAGAATATTTCTGTTGTTACAATCGGAGCAACATTGATTGGCCTTATCACATTGATTGGTGCGAGTATCGGATTGATGAATATTATGCTGGTTTCTGTTGCTGAGCGTACACGTGAAATCGGCATTCGCAAAGCAATTGGAGCCAGAAGCCAAACGATAAAACAACAATTCTTATTTGAATCGATTGTGATTGGACAGATAGGAGGTTTGCTTGGAATTGTGCTTGGAATCCTTGCCGGAAATGCTGTTTCTATGGTAACCGGAGGCGGTTTTGTTATCCCTTGGCTGTGGATTATTACCGGTGTGGTTTTATGTTTTATTGTTGGTGTTATGTCCGGTTATTTGCCAGCCGTAAAAGCATCGAAACTTGACCCGATTGAATCGCTGAGGTACGAATAAAAAGAGCGCTGTGTAATCGGTATTACACAACGCTCCGTTTATTTTATTTAAAATATTAAACCAATTTTTCCAGTAAATCGACAACCCGGTTTGAGTATCCCCATTCATTATCGTACCAGCTAATTAATTTTACCATATTGCCATTAACCATTGTCAATTCTGAGTCAAAAATTGACGATGCAGGATTATGGACAATGTCAATTGATACTAGCGGTTCTGTCGTATATTCTAAAATGCCTTTCATTTCACCTTCTGCCGCTTTTTTAAATGCTGCATTGATTTCTTCTTTGCTGACTTCTTTTTTTAGTGTTGCAACAAAGTCAACTGATGACCCCGTAGGAGTTGGGATCCGGATAGACATACCGTCCAGACGGCCATTGAGCTCCGGAATTACTTTTCCAACTGCAGTTGCAGCTCCGGTAGTTGTTGGAATTTGAGAAACTGCTGCTGAGCGTGCGCGACGTAAGTCTTTGTGAGGTGCATCCAGAATGTTTTGATCGTTGGTGTAGGAGTGAATGGTTGTCATTAATCCATGTTCAATGCCGAAATTGTCATTCAGTACTTTTACCAGCGGAGCTAAGCAATTTGTTGTACATGATGCATTTGAGACACAGGTATGTTCAGGTTTCAAATCATCATCATTTACTCCGAGAACAATCATTGCATCAATCTTATCTTTTGAAGGAACAGTAAGCAGTACTTTTTTTGCTCCGTTTTTTAGATGATCTCCGTAACCACCTTTTTCAGATTCTCTATTACGGAAAATCCCAGTTGATTCAATTACTACATCCGGAGTGCTTGCCCAAGGAATATTTGCTGGGCTTTTTTCAGCAGTTACCGGAATTTTATTTCCATCAACAATAATATTTGAGGCATCGTGTTGAATGGTTTTGTTGTAAATTCCTTGTGTAGAATCATATTTTAACAAGTGAGCCAGTGTTTTGGTGTCCGTTAAATCATTGATCCCAATAATTTCGATTCCTGATCTTTCATTCGCAATTTTTAGGACACTGCGACCAATTCGACCGAAACCGTTAATTGCAACTTTTATTTTAGTCATGATTTCTGACATTTAGTTAATAATCGTACAAAAATAAGAAAAGGCTCTGCACAAAACAAAGCCTTTTCAAAATATCATTGTTTTCTTAATCTGTTATTTAACTACAATTTTGCTAAGTTTTTGATATTCACCAGCATCAAGTTTTACAACATAAATACCTGCTTTCAAGTTTTGAACAGAAAACTCGTGGTGATGATTACCGGCATTCAATTGATCAAGTTTCATGTGTTTAACGATTCTGCCTTGCATATCGAATACATAAATTGACACATTTGCCGGGTTGTTCAATGAGAAGTTAATATTAGCAAAATCGGTACTTGGGTTTGGATAGAGTTCCAATAATGATTCAGAAGTTATTTCTGCATCCGGCTTAATTCCAACAGGACCTTGGAAATCAGTGGTTTTGAAAATTCCACGTCCATGTGTTCCGGCCCAAATATGTCCGTGGTTGCGGATTCCGCTATCACGGTTAGTTTCATCAATCCATCCGTTTGGATGTGTTTGTTGTCTTAGCATATAAACCGGTACATAATCTGCGCCGTTGTTTTCATCTGTCCAGCTCGGATTTGCAGCGCTAATATTATCAGTTCCCCAGATACCATATTCTGTACCAACAAGCACTTTATTACCATCTTCCCAGATAATTAATCCTGTGTAAGTTGGCATTTGTGGAAGGTCTCCTTGTTTAGATGAGAACGTACCGAGTCCTGACGTTTCAGTTGCTGTGGTAGCTTCTGTAGAATAGAAGACATAATCAGAGTTTCCGTATTCGCCTAAGGTTACAAGCACATTGTCTGCATTGTTTGGATCAATAGCAATTCCGGTAATGAAATGGCCGGAAAAGCGAGCAATTCTGGCTTTAGTAAGCACGCAAGCAGTGGTGTCTTGTACATCCATTAGTGAATCAGTATATGCATTGTTGAAGTTCGATACCCGGAATAATTCTCCGTTTTGGTTTGCGATATAAAGATGGTTTCCGTCTTCTGACCAATTTAAGGTTTCCACATTACCAATACTTTGTGCAACAGGCACCCAATTTGGAGCCACTTTAAAGTTAACCGGATCACGGGTTCCCCAAACGCTGCCATTAAATCCAACCGCTAATGCAGCCTGATAAATATCAACAGCTTTGATTGAGTCCCCTTCTGAGTAATTTTGATCGGTTGTATAATTCATATACAGGTCATCAGCAGTTTCTGAAGCGATAAGAAGATCAGTTCCTGATTCAACATCTGAAAGGAAACCAATATCAATCGTGTCTTTTGAATTTTCATCATTAAAGCTTTCCCATAATGCAATTGGTGTAATAAAGTTATTTCCTGATGCAGGATTTCCAGGAGCTACAGCAATACTCAATCGAACGTTATAGAATGGAAATGCAGTTTCAGCTGCACCTCTTTCTTCTGAACGGAAAAGCTGACCGTAATAAATGGTTGAAAAGACAACATTCGGATTCAGTTGTGAGATATCTGCATATCCTCCATCACCACCGGTTACTTCTGCATAAGGATATTGTGTGCCACCGCTAATAATTTGATCTGGATCCAAATATAGGGTCCCATTATCTTGTGTGCCACCAATAACTTCATTGGTAGGGCTAAAACCAATACCATAAAACTGCGTAACATTGAAGTTTTTATTCAAGGTTTGCCAGGTTATACCTCTATTCAATGAACGGTGAATTCCTCCATCAGAACCGACATAAACAATATCAGGATTCGTGGGATGAAATTTAATTTCATGCTGGTCAGCGTGTACGTAATAAAGACTGTTTAAATCAAGTGAAGAAAATGTTCTAACTCTCCAGCCATCATCCTCAGCCCATTTCCAAATGGAAAGCTGTCCGCCAAGAATGATTTCATTTTTGTTGTCAGGAAACACAGCAATCACATTGTCATAAGTACCTTGATCACCAAGTGGGTTAAATTCATCACTACCACCCGGGCCAATAATCGACCAGTTAAGCCCACCATCAGTAGAACGATAGATATTTAGTAGTGTTCCATCTGATTTTGAAGCCTGACAATAAATGTAATTTCCGTCGCTTGGGGCAATGCCAAATTCAAGTCTTGCGGCAATTCCAATTTGGGTTTCCCCATTTCCGGAAACTTTGGTAAATGTACCAACAGCACCTGCATCATGTGAAACATAAGCTAGTCCGTTGAGCGTTGTAATTACAATATTTCCATCAGTAGAGATTTTGACATCACCAGCACTAAAATTAATTGGAGTACCGGAAGTTAAGGTTACCGGATTTACCCAATTTCCACCACCGTCTTCTGTCAAACGTAAACCTTTGATTGTTGCGGCAAAAATCCGATTTGCATCATTTGGATCAGCAGCCATTTTGTTGACATAGATAAAGATTTCTTTTGATTCTGCATCTGACCAAGTAGAACTAATGCGTGTGAAAGTTTCACCATCAGTTGATTTCCAGATACCTGCTCCTTCAATGCCTCGGCTTCCGGTACCGTATCCTTTATAATGACCCTCACCGGTTCCAAAATAGATATCTCCGTTAGCGGCTTGGCACATTGACGCAATGGCAAGGTTCGGGATGTCATTGGTTTCACCGTCACCGGAATATTTAATTTGCACCCAAGAGCCACCTGCTGTGGTTGATTTCCATAAACCGCCAGAAACACCTGATGCATACATAATGTCAGGATTGTCTTTGTCAATAATAATGGCTCTTGATCTTCCTCCGATATTGGACGGACCAATATTACTCCATGAAATGCCCAATGCAGAACGTTTGTTTTGCACACTGGCAATTTGAGCTTTTGCCTTCTCAACATCTCTTAAATCAACAGTACCGGTTTCACCATTTGCTCTTCGCTCATGTATCCAATCAACGGCACCTTGAAAGCCTGCTTTTTGTGACATTTGTACTTCTCTGCCTTCATATTTTGTCTCAGTATCGCCTGGCAATACCATCAAAATCAATGCTGCTGCAGAAAATACAGTCAGTAATCCAATAATTAAGTTCTTCATTTTCATAATTTTAAAACTTTTGTCTGAACGCTATACTTAACCCTAAAATATTAAGCCACTAATATAGGGTATTTTTGGTTAAAAATAAAACAATTAATTGTATGTAAATTCAAGTTTATTTTCATCTTATTTTTTTTCTTGGTTTCTTAGGAACTTTCTTGCGTCTCTCGAAATGAGTGTACTGTATTTATAACCAAAGCGATACGAGCAGTAAATGTTCAAAAAGAATTGCTGTTCGTTTTCTGCCATGATGGTTACATTTTTTGTATATATATCGAATTCAGCTCCGATTTCAAGCGCTTTTGTTTTAAATCTGTCATTGCTGAACTCAAAATTCAATCCTGCCCTTATAAATGCACCCGGAATTATTTTTGTCTCTGATAGGCCTTTAAACCAGGATTCCCTTGATACTATGTCTGATGGATTGTGATAATCCAAATTAAAGGTTTGTGGCGATGAATAAAAATACTGTTGATTCCCGACAATTTCTACACTGTCAACTATATTATAATACATGGGCTTGGCAAAGGCGAAACTCCCGCCGACAGCAAACTGGTACCGAATTGAGAGTGAGTTTTTGTCTTGTTTGCTGAAAATCTCGCGCTGAATTCCTGTACCCAATCGTATTTTGAATACCGAATTAATTTTTCCGTAAACAAATTTCTTTTGATCGTTGAAAAATGGATTATATAATTTGAGTTCCTTCGGATCTTTAAGGATATCGACACCAGATTCTAAAAAGCCACGGGTTTTGTTCGTGTAGCGATAGTCAAAACGATAATCTAATCCAAATCCGTTTGAATTTAATTTTAATCCAAAGGAATTTTCACTATAGTAATTTAAGTCTTTTTCTTGAACTATTTCGCCTTGAGCATAACTCAGACTAGAAATTACTAAAAATAGAAACATGACCAGTATGTGCTTAGTCATATGGAGATTGATTTTTATCCCAGATGATATTTCAAAGTCCAATTATGCAGGTTGTTCATTTTGCACACGATATGCAGGACAATCCTCAACACTACCACATGAACTCAAAAATCCCACAATCGCTGCTACAATTAAAATGATTAAAACTTTTTTCTTCATAATTTATTTTTTTACCATCCAAAGATATGGTTAATATTCTTTTCTGATGCAAAAAATCACATCCTTTTTTTAACAGTTATATATTGTGCCTAAATTAATTGATAATCAACTGTTAAGCATTAATATATTAACAATTTTATGTTGATTATGTTTCAGAATAATAACGTGTTATGCTTAAATTTGATGCATGAATACATGGAAATAAGACGATCAGTGGTAGCATACAGGATAGTTGTGAAATAAATTATACAAAAATGCTAAATTATTGATTTGAAATGACTTATTCCGGAAAATTCATGCCATTCCCTTTGTGCAGATTTGAATCATCTAA
>CAYOUD010000063.1:0-13616 GCA_964407055.1 uncultured Bacteroidales bacterium
CTACTTTCAGTTGCACCAATATAAATTGCAGGATTTTCAGATTTAATTCCAATTAAATTTGGATCATAAGCTTTTGTAGATATTTTTACTGTAACCCTTGCAGGATCATTTACAGCTTCATTTAGAGAAACTAAAGCACAATCCGGAATATCTCCAACATCAGAATACATTTCTGCAATATCCCAATAGTCCCAAGCATATATGTCACCACTAAAACCAACCTGCCCAGTCACTTGTGTTTTGAACTTCTCCTACCACTCCGGCATCCATGCCTCCACCATACGGCCCTGTTCCTGCATTTGCTGCATTATCAGCTGCATATCCATAAAGGCCTGCATTGCCGTTTCCTCCTGTAGCACCAGTTGAATAACCATATACTCCATAATGAAAACCTGCAGGATTTGCAGTATGATATGAATATAATCCTGCTATACCAGTCGTAGAATTTACATGTAAAGAATATGCCGGGCTTACTGTTCCAATTCCAACTTCGCCACTGCTTTCAATAACCATTCTAGGCGTAGCGCTAGCATTAAGGAAATTTAAATCATTATCGCTAGAGCCATAAGTTATTTTTGCATATTGGGTAGTTGTTGCCTGTGCATCATTAAAAATAATTCCGGCATCAGTTTCGTCGGTATTTGTTATTTCAATATTTTTAGTTGCTCCATATACATCTAATTTTTCAGATGGGGCTGTAGTTCCAATCCCAACATTACCAGCATTAAAATATGATGAAGCACCTGCTGATGAAGCTAACCATATTCTGGCATCTCCATCAGAAGCAACATACATACCCCATGAACCAGATATACTATTAATAAAACTAGCATTCGTATGTGAATAACCTATTCCATACATGTTGTCTAATGTAGTTGAAGCAGGTTTGTAATTTGAACCGATGACATAAATTGGATTTGAATTTGCACTATTAGCTCCAACATTATTATAGGATCCTACTAATCCCCCGTTATTATGAGCCGTTCTACCAATCCAGCCATCGACTTCTAATTTACTGGACGGAGAGGCTGTGCCTATACCCACTTTCCATTGTCATAAACAGATCCTATACCTAAAGTGGTGGGAGTAATCCATTTGGCCAGATAATTTGTTGTTCCTGTGCCACTCGGTGTGTATGCTGAATTTGCAGTTGTTTCTACTGTGTTAAATGAAGTTACAAATGATACATCCCATCCATCATCCCATTGATCGATGTTACAATTGTTAAAACCACCTTGAAATTCAGTAACAAATACTTGAGGATAACTCCAGTTTGAAGTAGTTTCTCCAATCCAAATACAATTATATGTTCCATCGTGTCCAAACCTAACAGTTAGATTATCTCCCAAGCGTGTACTTATATCTGCAAAGGTGTTAAGCCAATTGCCAGCAGAATAATTATATCCCCCTAATTCAATTGTATAAGATTTGTCAGTAGTATATTGATAAATTTTCACTGTCATTCGCATCATTGTTGAAGACCTATATTGAGGTAGTTGAATTTTAATAGCACCTGTTATTGCGGAGGTATTTGTTGCAAATGCTGCCCCATCAGGTGATGTTATTCTAATTCCGTCAGAATTTTGAGCAAACGATCCAGCTTTAACAGTACCATTTACATCAAGTTTTGTTGTTGGGCTTGTTGTTCCTATTCCTACATTACCAGCTCTTCCAATTGTGCCAGTTTGGTCTGCTGTTCCGTTCCATGTTGGATCTACTTCTGAGAATGAAGTTAGGTAGCCTTCAGCTGCATGATCACCCCATGAGTAAGCATTGTCCCAGTTTGTGATGTTCAAAGTACGTGATGAAATATTTCCACTAGCATCAGTCATTAGGCTTGTTGTTTGTGTTCCTGTTCCAAGACTTTGAAAACGAACAGTACCATCTACATGGAGTTTTGCTGTAGGAGAGGTTACCCCAATTCCAACGTTTCCACCTCCATTTACCAATATAACATCATTAACACCATAGTAGTTTAGAGCTAAAGGATTTGCTCCAGATTATTCTATCATCATCCAGCTATCAGTACCTTCTATTGTTGGTTGACCGCCTAATCTTCCTAATTTTAATGTAGTACCACTTGCAGGTGCTGTCACATGAAGTTTAGCGGTTGGACTTGATGTTCCAACTCCTAATCTTCCATTAGTATCATCCCAATATAAATTTGCGTCAGAAGTAAGGGTATTTGTACCGGACCAAAAAGCAATGCGGGTTGCAACGCCATTACCATCCACATAATCCAAATCATCAGCAATGGTTAATCGAGCCCATTTACTGCCATCCCAGTAATAATAACCAAGGCCGGTTGCCACATTCGTATTGTAAACCAACAATGATACAGCCGGCGCACTAATCGGTGCTGCTGTATTGAGATCGGTAATACTGACACGCGGAACCAGCATTCCTTTATTACTGGAACTCACATCCAGCATTGCTGAAGCGTCGGCATTACTGCCATCGGTATTCACTGCTACGCCTTGAGAAAAAGAAATATTACTCGTAATTAAAAAAAGCACGAGCAAGCTAAATAAAAGCAAAATGTGAAAATCACAAAGAATATCAACAAGTTATCACAAAAGAACAGAGGTAATATTTTGTTAATGAAAAAACATGTATCCAAGAAAGATTGCAGCAATGATTCCTGCAAAGTCAGCAATTAAACCGGCGGAAACAGCGTGTCGGGTATATCGGACACCAACAGAACCAAAATAGACAGCGATAATGTAAAAGGTTGTATCAGTTGCGCCCTGAAACATGCAGGAAAGTCGCCCGACAAAAGAATCTACGCCATGAATGTCCATCGCCTCAACCATCATCCCGCGAGCACCACTACCGCTAAGTGGTTTCATGAATGCGGTTGGTAAGGATGGCACAAAGTCGGTATTAACTCCTATTGAAGCAAAGCCATATTGAATTCCTGAAATCAAAAAATCCATTGCGCCCGATGCACGAAATACGCCAATTGCAACCAGCATTGCAACAAGGTAGGGAATGATTTTTATAGCCACCTTAAATCCTTCTTTTGCGCCTTCAATAAATTCATCATATACATTCACTCGCTTTCGCCATGCCAAAACAATAAAGGTGATGATAATTGCAAATAAAATGAAATTTCCGGCTAAGGAAGAAACAGTCCCGGATGTAACGGCATCCATTCTGGCAAATCCATAAATTACACCCGATATAAAAATGGAAACACCGCCTAAAAACAACAAAATTACACGGTTAAACAGATTAATCCGTTGATAAAGA
This sequence comes from uncultured Bacteroidales bacterium, assembly GCA_964407055.1. Classification (GTDB taxonomy): domain Bacteria; phylum Bacteroidota; class Bacteroidia; order Bacteroidales; family ML635J-15; genus JAQIBY01. The sequence continues at coordinate 3,253 of CAYOUD010000063.1, forward strand.
GACACAGCAATTATCCCGGCAAGGGTAGAAATAAACGTAACAAGTAAGATTGGCAAAAACACATCGGTAGGATTGGCTGCTCCCATTTCAGCACGATACACCAAGACAGAAATCGGAATAATGGTTAATCCGCTTGTATTCAGGACCAAAAACATGATCATAGAATTGGATGCTTTTTTCTTTTCCGGATTAAGCTCCTGAAGCTGTGTCATGGCTTTTAAACCCAAAGGAGTTGCCGCATTATCCAAACCCAACATATTTGCAGCAAGATTCATTACAATGCTTCCGTTTACTGGATGATTTTTGGGGATATCAGGAAATAATTTTGAAAATAATGGGCTAATCGCTCGCGACATCAATGCAATTGCCCCGCCTTTTTCGCCAACACGCATTAATCCGAGCCACAAAGTCATCACACCAGTCAGTCCGAGTGAAAGCGTAAATCCAAGCTTTGCATTATCAAAAGTTGAATTCACAAGCTCAGTAAACACCATGGTATCACCGAAAAATATAAGTTTCACCAAAGCGACAACAAAGGCTATCACAAAAAAGGCTATCCAAATGTAATTTAATACCATAGTTCAGAAAATCTGCATAAAATTAACAGCTTTCTGTGGAGATAACAAGGTTTGATATTTGAAGTTATTAACGAGAAGCATTTCATAACATATACAAAACTGTGTGCATACAATAAAAATGCGAAAAATTGGAACTCAGAAACCAAACATACGAGGACTTCACTCCCGGGAGGATATGCCGGCACACAGAGGAGCTGCTGATTTTAATTATTTTGTCACGATATTTGAGTGCTGTCGCATCAAATATCCCGCCAAAAGCCCTTCCTTATTCTGTATTTGTTCACCAGGATTTCATTTGATGCAAGCGCATCTGCATTTCATCCCGCGTTACAAATATGCGACCGCCTGCGGGGTCGGCAGTAAAGAGTGTGAAAGCGAGACCGCCTGCCGGACGGGCAGGTACAGAGAAAATAAACTCGGTTCTTCTGCAAACTTAGTGGAAGAAATTTAACACGCAGGACTTTACCCACAGCCTGTTCCGAGATATTGGAAAATGCCTACTCACAGGGTTGTTAAAATTGACTTGGCAGGAGGGTACGAATAAAAAGCGACAAATTAAGGAAACACCACCGAAATTTCAATTTTTTTTTGCAATTTCGTCCTGAATTATGGATTGGTTTTATCATACAAAAGCAAGACAGCCAAAAGCTGAAGATATTTTTGCACTTATTGAAGGAAAAACGCCTTCACATGTGCATCTTCAATACATTGATGGCAGTAAAATAAGCATGTCAGATGGATTTTTGCTTAAACTGTCAAAACAAATCAGCGCCATGGCTAATCACGGTGGTGGAATGCTCATTTTGGGAATAAAACCACTGCGAAAAAAAGCCGGAAAATTAACTCCTGTATCACCCAAAACCCTTAATCCTGATCAAATTCATCAACACGTTTTAGCAAATAATCAGCCGTTTTTAAGTGATTTAGACTTTATTTCCATTGAATTTTCTGAAGGATTTATTTTATGCATACGCATACCCGCCGGCGCTGGTCCATTCATGTTTTCGGACAACCGGTATTACAGTTTTCGTAATGAAAAAGTTGAAAAACTGGACGAAGCCGGCGTACGCAGCCTGTACAACCAAGCAAATCGCAAACAGTTAGAAATTTATAGCATTTATAATACGCAGGGGATTCCGGAATTGCAGCAGGGTAAATATGTTTCCATGTTGTTCTATCCCAGAATTTTAATTCGAAATACCGGACAAGCAGTTGAAAGCCAGTACAAAATGGAAGTTTCCATTCCTGCACCGCTTTACGAAGAAAACAGCATGTTGACGAATCAGTTTTCCAGACATGAAGGTAAATATGTCGTTTTTTCTTTCCCCGGGAAAACACCGATTTTCGGCAATGAAATTTTCAAAATTCTGGAATTCAAATTCAGAGTAAAACCTGATACTGTGGATGTTTTTGAACAAGGTGATTTGCAAATTAAACTATACTATTCGGAAGGCATGCATGAACAGCGTTTTCCGTTGAAAGAAATTTTTACTTACCGAAACCAAATACTAAAAGCAAAGGATTTTAAATCGATTGAATAATATCCCCTTAATTTAACAAAATCTTCTACCATTTTTATCAAAAAAATATGATTTGTAACTCAACGAAATGCTGTTAAAAATTAATGAAATAAAAGTAGGAACGCAGAGTTTCGCTAAGAAGCGCAAAGAACCGCTAAGAAAAAATGTGCATATTAAAAACAATAATTTTCTTTGCGGCTCTCTGCGGCACAATTCATTGGACATACACTCGTTAGCATCAAAACAAAGATAACACGTGTTTCGCAACCCAAAATATTTGACAAATTTCATCTTATTCGACAAAGTCTGCAGTGGGACCATCTAACATTTGTCGGGCAATATCCAAATTGGTTTGAGCTTGTTCATCATTCGGATTGATTTTCAGTGACTTTTCCAGATACTCTACGGCTTTTGCGTGCTCGCCTTCAATTCCATAAGAGATACCGACAAATTTCAATGTTTCAGCATCATTCGGATTCACATCAAGCAAGCGCAAAAAATACGAACGTGCTTTCACCGGACGATTCATTGTACCGTAAGCAAAGCCCAGCATACGCAAAGTCTGCACATCGTTCGGAGCGAGGGCTTCTGCTTTTTCGAGATAATAAACCGCTGAATCGGTGCGATACATATGATTGAGATACAAATTTCCAAGCTCCCGATATAATTCAGGATGATTTTGATTAATTTTCTCGATACGCTTCCAGGTTTTTATTTCAAACTGAGGCATATCAACATTCTGACTCAAAACGCCATAAGTATTTCCCCAAACATCCGAATTTTCCGGTGAAATCACCAACACACGGATGTAATAGTCCATCATAGCCTCAACATCCTGAAAAACCACATATTGAATATTTCCCATACGTACCAAAGGCTCAATGTATATGGGATGAATTTCTATTGCCTTTTCAAAATATGGGATTGCCTGCCGCATCATGGCATTTCGCGTTGCCGTATCATGAAATTTTTCAGCCTGAGTATATAATTCACTGCCCCATGAAGAGTTTCCTTTTGCTGAGTTTGCTGAAATTTTCACATCATTTTGAAATAAGGTATAGGAACTTTCCCAAACCTGATTTCGACTTATGCTTTTAAACGCATATAGGCTAAGCAACACTAACAAAATAACGGATACAATTTGTCGCTTTTGTTTGGATTTATTAACGAATTTCACAATTAAAACGGCTATTAAAAGCACAAAAGCCAGTGAAGGAAAAAACATGAACCGCTCACTCATAAATGCACCAATATTTATAATCAGATTGGATGTCATAGCAAGTGTGGCCGCATAAAACCAGATTGCCCAGGCATAAATTCTGCGTTTTTGCAATCCGATAACAGCTAAAACGGCCAACGCAATATGCAGGACAAGTGGCACAAGCGCTCTCCAATCTGCCCACTGAATTAATTCAATATGATACGGATAGTAATCCCATGTTAATGGATGCGGAAAAACCAACAGTTTTAAATACATGCCCAGCGTCATAAAAATTGTTGCGATTTTTTCGTCGGGATCAGCATACAAGAATGGATTGTTCATGAGTTGTCCTGACTCCTCTCCCATTAATTGTCCAAGCACAGAAACTCGGATAATAATATAAACAATAGCTACTGACAGCAGTGAAATTAAGGGCATTAACATCTGGCGGCTTTTCCCTATCTTAAAAAACCACAGACTAAACGGAATAACAAAAACAAAACTTAACGCAATTTCTTTGGACATTATGCCCAGGAAAAGGCATAACATTGCCCAAACCAAGGGTAAAATTTTCCGGGTTTCAACGTATCGAATTACAAACCAAAATGCGCCAAAAGCACCGAGCATTGCCAAAATCTCATCTCGCCCTTTGATATTTGCAACAATCTCTGTATGAAGTGGATGTGCCGCATACAACAGGGCAGCAATAAAAGGTACAGACCAAATGGCATGTAAATTTTCCGGAAAGAGTTTTTGTAAAACCCGATATATTACCAAGACAAGCAGCGCATAAAAAAGCAGATTGAGAAAATGCGAAATATGTGGATTTCCACCAAAAAGTGATTGTTCTACAGCAAAAGTAATCATGCTAAGGGGGCGATACCTTCCTCCCTGCACGATTTGGGATTTTTCGCCAAACATTCCGGCCATCATGTCGGTTGTCAGGATTTTCCCGATTCCGAAAATTCCTTGTTGCGTAAACTCATTATTTTGAATGACCATCTTATCATCCAGCGCATAATTGTGCGAAATGGTATTGGCATAAAAGGCGAAAACCACCAAAATCAACACAAATGGAGCTTGCCAATTTTTATTAAACCGCATAACAAAAATTTTTATAAAAATAGACAAAACAAGAAAGATATCAAAACAAAACCGCGCTTATTAAGCTGCATTATTCATGCCATTCCCTTTGTGCAGATTTAGATCATTTAAACCCGTAGTCATATTTTTATATTTCTAGGGTTTAACCTGAAAACAATCATATGATATTTTTGTTAAGCCATGAGTTTGTTAAAAATTAACAGAAATATTATTGTAATTTTGCAAAAAATATCAGCTTATGTTTAGCTTTTGGTTTATGGCATTTGCCGCATTGTTTTCCGTTGTAAATCCCTTCGGAACCTTACCTGTGTTTATGAGTGTCACACAGTACGACTCAAAGTATGAAAGAAAGCGCATTGCCTTTCGAGCCAGTTTGTTTATGGTCATCATTCTGACAGTATTTTTCTTTATCGGTACCTATATTATGGATTTTTTCGGCATCAGCATTACCTCCTTAAAAATTGCAGGAGGAATTATCATTGCCAGCTCAGGATTTTCATTGCTAACCGGCAATTTCTCGAAACATAAAGGAATGAGTAAAGATGTTGAAGCCCATGCTATTGCGAAGGAAGACTCCTCAATTTCTCCACTTGCGATACCGATGCTGGCCGGTCCGGGTGCCATTTCACTACTGATATCCTACAGTAAAGAATATCCTTACTGGGAGCATTATATACTTTCTGTTTTAGCCATTTTATCAGTAGGACTTGTAAGCTTGTTAATTCTGCGTTCAGCAAATTTTATAAACAAACATTTGGGTCCAACCGGCTTATCAGCGCTGAGTCGTTTAATCGGGTTTATCGTTATCTCGATTGGTGTGGAATACATTGTTTCGGCAATTTTAGCGATTGTTAAAACGATGTAATCATCATATCACAATTCATTTTATATCAAAATGTTTGAATATCCACTCGACAACATCTTTAATGATATAATGCTCAACATGTGAAGGGCGTTCGTATTCTTTAGCAGATGGCTCTCCAACGTTTTCAATAAGCAAATGATTTACATTTTCGTATGATTTTGCATCGTACGGCAGCTCTCGTTTGCGTAAAGCGCGACGAAACATTTTGTAATCTTTCATACTGACTTGATAATCGCCTTCTCCCTGAATGAGAAAAATCGGTTCGTCAACCTGCTGAAGGCTTTCCACCGGGTCGTACATAATCATATCTTTCCAGTAGTAAGGACTGACACCCAGCGGAAGTGTAAAATCGGCATCAGCAGGATCAATCTCCCGCAAATTCTCAAGCTTATCAATTTGCTCCTTTAGTTGGTTTAAGCGGCGTTTATCTGCATCACTAAGGTCTCCATCCTGGGAATACAGAAATTTGAATTGCTCATAAAGCAAATCCTGCAAAGGGCGTGCATTTCCGGCAGCCATAATTGCACCGGCTACCGAAAGGGAATCAAGCAATCGAGGCATCTGATTTGCACCAAGGCTATGTCCAAACAAAAAAATCCGTTCGCTTTCAATACCCTGAACTTCATTAAGATAGGAAACGATATTTGTGACATCCACACCGATTTCATCCCAGGCAGTGTAGGTTTCTTCTTCAATTACGAATTGTCCGAACAGATAGGATGATTTATCAAAGCGCAAACTGCCGATTCCATAATTCGCCAATCCATAGGCAATATCCCGAAAGGGACGATTTCCAAACATTCCTTCATCTCTATCATTCGGCCCGGAGCCGTGAATAAAGACAACAACAGGGAAATTATCCGTTTTTATGGGCTGGAAAAATTCACCGGTAAGCCCGTAATTTCCGGATTGAATTAACACATGCTGCAGTTTAAAACTTTTCAGATTTGCATACTCCGGTTTGGCATATTGATTGGTCTGATTTTGAGGCATAAGCATCAATCCTGTAATCTGCGCATTTTTCATCTTAAAATATAAGCGAAACCCTTTGTCACCAAACCACAGAAAGCGATACACAATATCATGCGGGATATAAAATGTTTTAATTACTCTATCCCTAACAATCATATCTCCGTTAACACGGATTTGACGCTCAAAAGTTGTTTTCAGCTTATCGGCAGGTAATTCAGCACTCAGAGATTCAGAAAATAAAGAAACTGCCCCCTCGTAATCAGCAGTCTGAATATAATCAAGAAACCGGTTACTTACAGTATCGACAGGTTGAGCAGAAACAGCAGCCGAAAAACAGAGAGACAAAATGAACAATTTAATTCGTAATTTCGTTATCATAAGCAAGATATTGTTTGATTCAAAAATAGTAATTCTTATTGAGATTTGCTATATTTGCCAAACAGCGAAAACGAATACGGATTATGAATAAAATAAGACTTAAAGTTCTTGGTCTTTCATACAGCCAAACACAAACCGGCGCTTATGCTCTCATTTTGGAGGCAGAAGGAACGGATCACCGTATTCCAATTATCATTGGTAGTTTTGAAGCACAATCCATCGCCTTGCAATTGGAAAACCTAAAACCCCCTCGCCCATTAACTCATGATTTATTTTTAAATTTCTCAAATAAATTTGGAATTGGATTGCGTGAAGTACTTATTCACAAGTTGGAAGAAGGCGTTTTTCATTCACGATTGATTTTTCAACGTGAAGACCAACGTGTTGAAATTGATGCCAGAACATCAGATGGTGTTGCTTTGGCGCTGCGTTTTGATTGTCCGATTTATACAACATCAGAAATCATTGACAAAGCCGGCCTCATCATACAACTTGAAAGCGAAGACGATGATGATGAAAATGTGACGGAAAAACAAGAATCAAAAAGTCAACCTGAAGATGTAACAAAAGACAGCGAAAATCTTAGCGACAAAAGCATTAGTGAGCTTAAAGTAATGCTTGACAAAGCCATTGATCAGGAAGCCTATGAAATGGCAGCACGCATCAACAAAGCGCTAAAAGCAAGAAAAAAATAAGATTTTTCACTGCCGACTTTCGTCGGATATTTAAAAAAGCGAATTTCTAATTTTAGATTATAATAATAAAAAACATCCCCACAAATGCAGGGACGTTTTCGATGATTATGAGAAAATCGATTAATGACTATTTTGATTAGATCAATCTATTTTTTAGGTCTGTAAGGCTTACTCTCTTTTGTTTTTCCAAGATTTTCACCTTTTAATTTAAGAATTTCCTGTTTATCATGTTTTGGGAAAGCAGCTTTATCTTGACCTTGTCCGTAAAGTTCAGGTCGCAGATATTTCCCTGGCTGACGTTTGTCCACTTCCACTTGCTTAGATCCCGGATAGGTTTGCAGATATTTATCATTTCGTTCAGCATACACTGTCCATGAAACTTCCATATTGGGATTACCACCAGCAATTTTAAACTGTCCGCCTTCAATTTTCTCCTTGATGTAAAGGTTTACCGGTGCACCGATTGGAGTTAGGTTATAAGAAAAATTTGTGTTTATGCTTTCAAAATACTCAGGAAGCTCAACAACTGCTTCGCCATTTGCATCAAGGGCAACATTTCCTCTGTATAGATTTAACACCTCTGGTGATTCCATACAGAAATGTTTTAAGTTTTTGTTTTCCGGATCTGTTGGATGGTCAATAACAAATGCTTTAACTCCGGACGATCCAAAATCTCCATCTGAGTATACACCCCAACCACTTACAACATCATTTGTAACACCATAAACACCAACAAATCCGTCACCACCCGTTCCAATATTATTAGCAATAACACTGGGACTTGCATTTAACCCAAAAGCTCCATATCCATTACCATCAACAGTTTGTCCCCATGTGCCAACATTTCCATCACCCATAACACCGATACCACTTCCCGCATTATTAATAGCATAATTGAGACCTGAAACACCATAAAATGACATATCATCGGTTTCACCTTGCACCCCAATTCCTTGTCCTGCTGTACCATATACACCAAAACCTGCAACAGTAAGAACAACCGCTTCACCCAAAACACCGGCATATCCTTGTCCATTCACACCGAAACCTCCGTTTGTACGGGAATTAAATCCGAATAAACCGGCAATACCTGCAGATGTGGGATCTACAATTTGTCCATAAACTCCAACACCATCTCCTGTTCCTTCGTAAAACCCAGCAACTCCACCAGAGCCAATTCCAGTTCCACCAGAATTAAAATTACTATAACTGGAGCCTTGTATTGCATTATATTCATTTGTTGTTCCAGTAAGGTCACCTAGTACAGCAACACCAGTCGCCGTATTTTCAGCACCAATTGCCCAAGTTAAGGTTTTATCAGAGTAAACATCCAAAGCTGAGCTTGAAGTACCGGCTACCGGCAAGGTAATTTCTACAGCACCATTGTCAGCCGTTACAGCTCTTCCTGTTCCGGGTCCACCACAATCATAAGCTTCATCCATCGTAACGCAAGAAGCTCCACCAGCACCAACCATGATCCATTCAGTGCCATCCCAATAATAAAATCCTTGGGCTAATGCTCCAGCAGAGTTATATACAAGTAATCCGGTTTGAGGTCCGTTTACCGGATTCACAGCATCTGTGACAGTAGTCAGTGTTACACGCGGAATTAACAAGCCTTTATCGGTCGCTGTTAAATCTAACAGTGCTGAACTATGTGGAGTCGTTGTTCCAATTCCCACATTATCTTGTGCCACAAGCTGTAATTGTGTCACAATTAAAAATGTAATCGCTAATAATCCAATCTTCTTCATAATGATATTATTTAAATTCAATATTTTAAATTTATCGTACTAAGGTTACAACACCAACTTCGTCATCTAACTCACTTTGAAGTGATAACACATATATATATGAACCCGTTGGAACCGGCTTCCCATTATAGGTTCCATCCCAAGGTTCTTCGTTCGGTCCCCCTTCGTACAAGAGTTGTCCCCAACGATTAAAAATTTGCAAATGGGAATCTGGATAATACTCCATGTTTTCAATAATAAAAGTGTCATTAACACCATCACCATTAGGAGTAAAAGCATTCGGAATTCGCAAGCAATCCCGACTGCCATCAAAAACATTAATGGTTTCAACATTTACTTCACAACCATTAACATCGGTAATGGTAAATTGATAAACTCCTGCAGTCAAACCATCAATATAGGATGTGTCGGAACTAGCAGTACTCCATGAATAACTATATGGTGGTGTCCCACCCAGAACGGCAAATTCAACCGAGGCATTATCTCCTCCATAACAATTCGGACGTTGTGATGCATAATCTACGACAAAATTTGCCGGATGAATCACTATATTTATGGTATCGCTATCACCACATCCCCCGGAAATTTCATAAATAACTGTATGTGTCCCGGCACCAGCAGTTTCCACATTGAAAACTCCATTATTATCAACATGAGCTCCTATCCAATTTCCTCCAAAATTACTCGCTTCTAACTGAACTGTAAACTCACCGTAACAAAATGATTCAACAGGTGTTATTGTTGCATCAGCACTTTCCAAAACTTCTATAGTAATCTGTGAGCTTGCGACACAGGCTCCAATTGAGACTGAATAAGTAATTACATTATCTCCAAGTTGTGCCTGTGAAGGATTAAATGTACCGCTTGTCTCATCAGTAATCCCCGGACCTGTCCAGGTTCCACCGGGAGTTGCAGCTTGCAAACTTACTGCGGGATCATTCTGACAGAATGGACCAGCTGGTGTAATGCTAGCGTCCGGCATGTCAATTACCTCAATATTTATTTGATCAGAATCTGTACATGATCCATTAATAACTTGATACGTAATTAAATGAATTCCAACACCAGCCACTGAAGGATCAAATGTTCCTGCATTATTATCAGTGATTCCGTTTCCTGCCCATAATCCGCCGGAAGTAGCAGCATTCAAAGCAAAAGCTCCGTCTGTGATACAAATAATTCCGGGATTAGTAATTGTCGCATCCGGAGTTTCTGATACCTGAATGCTGATATTATCTGTACCAGTACATCCACCGACAGCCAGTTCGTAGGTAATATTATTTGTACCAATGTTAGC
>CAYOUD010000064.1:0-13359 GCA_964407055.1 uncultured Bacteroidales bacterium
AGAATATTCTGGGCTCTCTAAAAGTTATTGCTAATTTGCACACTGATTAGTTACCCTAATTTTACTTTCATAATTAATACCTCTAATTATTTACTGTTTTTTCCTTTAACCTTGTTTTCTAATTTTTTCATTTCACGGTCAAAGTCGGAAATGTATTTTTTATCTTCTGTTTTTCGGTATTTATCATACTCGACTTTAGCTTTTTCAATGGCATTTTTATGGCTTATTTTTCCTGCATTTGTTAAAAGTTCTTTTTCACTAACTCTTAAAAAATCATCTAACTTTTGTATCCAATCCTGCATTTTCATTAACCGGCCATTGGTGGCTTGCAGTTCGGCAAAATCTAAATACATTGATACAATAAGATTAAGTTGTTTTAATTCATCTTCGCTAAGGTAATTTTTGGCAATGCTAATATCTCGTTGCGTGATGTAATTGCCTTTATAGTTGGTAAGCCCAAGAAATGGTTTGCCGGCATTGGCTCTGCTATGTATCATTTCGGCTGCTGTTTGCCCGTGTATGGCAAAGTGCATTTTATTTTGCACAGTGGCAAAAAACTGTTTTGTAATGGTATCGTCTTTTTTATAGTCGATACTGCTTGCATAAATATCGGTTACTTTTTGGTAGAAATTGCGTTCGCTACTGCGAATATCACGAATTCTTTGTAGTAATTCTTCAAAATAACGACTTCTTGCTCCTTCCTGTTTCAAGCGGTCGTCATCCATTGTAAAGCCCTTTACAATATATTCATGTATTCGCTTTGTCGCCCAAATACGAAACTGTGTTCCTTGTGGCGATTTTACTCTATAACCAACCGAGATTATAACATCGAGATTGTAATATAATGGTGCTTTTTGCTGAAATTCGGAATTTCCGAATTTCTGTGTTGTTAATGCTTTTTCTAATTCACTTTCTTTATAAATATTTCCAATATGTTCATTTATGGTTGATTTTGCTTTCCCAAACAACTCAGCCATCTGCTCTTGTGTAACCCAAACGCTATCATTTTGCAAATGAACATCTAATTTTATATTGCCATCTGCATTTTGATATATGAGTATATTTTGTTCGTTATTTTCCATTAGTCCAATACCTTTTTTTCAAGTTCAACAGTGGTTTCTTCTAATTTCAGAATTTCATCTTTAATATCCGATAACGAGCGTAACGATTTGAACTCATAAAAATATTTGGTAAAGTTTATTTCATAACCCACTTTGGTTTTGCTGTGGTCTATCCACGCATCTGACAAATTTGGTATTACTTCTCGTTCAAAATATTCTTCAATGGTTTGAGGAACAAGTTTTTTATTTTCGTCCAGTTTTAAAAATGGGATATTTTCATATTCTCGTAAACTTGTATCGGGTTTTGGCTCTTTTTTACTGTTACGGATTATTTCTCCATTTTTATTTCTTTGAGGCTCTTCTACTGTAATTCGGTGATAAGCAAAAAAGTCATTCGAATATATTTTCACAAATTCGTTTTCTTCAAAATCACCGTAAAGTTTGGTTATAAATCCAATTCCTTTTTCATCACCGTTTTCTGCAATTTCTTTTCGTTTATTTCCAAGCGTTGGTATTTTTTTATCCCAAAATCGGTTAAATGGTAATTCGCCATTTGCAACCAATTCTTCGTCTTTTTGTCCTGTGGCATTAATCAGTTGAATTTTGCCTTTTCTTTCTTCACTTTTTTTGTTGTTTACAATCCATACATAAGTCGCAATTCCTGTGTTATAAAATAGTTGGTCGGGCATCGCTATTATTGCTTCAAGCATATCGTTTTCAATAATCCATTTTCTAATATTGCTTGGACCGCTTCCCGCTTGTCCAGCAAATAATGGCGAACCATTGAAAACTATTCCAATACGTGTTCCACTTGATTTCATTTTAGAAATCATATGTTGCAGAAAAAGTAATGAACCATCATTAATACTTGGATAACCAGCACCAAATCGTCCTGAAAATCCTTTGTTCTCACTTTCTGATTTAATTATTTTGGCTGCTTTTTTCCAATCAACACCAAAAGGCGGATTTGAAAGCATATAATCAAATTGTTCATCTTCCAGTCCGTCAACAGTAAATGTATTTCCAAACTTAATGTTTGAAGGATTTTGTCCTTTAATTAGCATATCTGATTTACAGATTGCATAAGATTCAGGATTTATTTCCTGTCCGAAAACTTCAAGTTTTGCTTTTTTATTGAAACTATTTAAGTGCTGTTCTCCAATTGAAAGCATTCCGCCAGTTCCACAAGCAGGGTCGTATAGTGTTTTTACGATTCCTTCTTTTGTCAGCGTTTCGCTGTCGGCATTAAAAAGAAGATTTACCATTAATTTGATAACTTCTCTTGGTGTAAAATGCTCTCCCGCAGTTTCATTTGATTGTTCCGCAAATCTCCTGATTAGTTCTTCAAATACATAACCCATTTCCATACTGCCCATATCAGCAAGGTCAATTTCAGCAAATTCTTTTACGATGAGGAAAAGAATATCAGAATTTGGGTCGTCCATTCTTTCTATTTGGTCGTCAAAATTGAAATATTCAATTATTTCTCTGGCACTTGCTGAAAATCCGTTTATGTAATTTCTGAGATTTGCCGCAACTTTATCAGGTTCTGCTTTTAGTTTTTCAAAATCGTATTTGCTTCGATTGTGAAAATTATGTCCGGCTACATTGTTTAGAATTAAATCTTTTGCACTATCAGATTTATCTTTTATTCTTGGCAGATAGTCTAAAACTTTTTCTTTTGTTGGTTTTAAAACACAATCCAATCGTCTTAAAACAGTCAATGGCAAAATAACCTTTCCGTAGTCTGTTTGTTTGTAATCGCCACGTAAAAGGTTGGCTACTTGCCATATTAAATCTGCTTTCTTTTTAAAATCTATCATTATATTTTCTTATTATAAAAGTCGTCTAAATTATAAAATCCATTTCTGTATATCGAAGAAGTGGGGTGGAAAGATTTAGGCTCTTTTGGTTTTTTCGGATCGGCTTTTTTGTGTGTTGGCAAAAACCAAATGTGCCTAAATATGCGTTGGCTTCCCTAATTGTCCCGAAGGGCAAAAGCGGGTCGGCAAAAACAAAATTATTTATGTCAACCAATTTTTCAATTCTATGTCTGTTTTCTTGTTTCAATTAGTTTAGTTTATCATTCGGTTTCTCATTTTTAGCCTTGCAGGTAACTTGTTTATAATCACAACTTCTCTATAATTTTCTGTCTTATACTATTTTATTTGTTAGCATTAGCAATAAACGTGTTAGCTTGTTTTCTAACGAAAGAAAGCAAAAAATCCGTAAAATCCAATATGTTTTGGGTCGAATTTTGCTTAAGTCGGAGTTTTATCGCTAAAATCAGGTTGCACAAACATAAACTATTGTTTTAATTTTTGATCCAGATTAATGTCAAGCGGTTTAATTTCTGCACCCCAGTATAAGGTAGTATGTGGAAATGGGATTTCAATATTTTGTGCGTCAAAGGCTTTTTTTAGTAATTTACGGTAAGCTCTCCCGGTTGCCCATTGTTCCGCCGGTTTCGTCAGAATTCTTGCTTTAATTATCAGCGCAGAGTCTGCAAATTTATCCAATCCAAAAATTTCAATCGGTTGTAAAATTTTTGATCCAAATACTGGGTCATTCCTAAGCTCTTCAGAAACAACCTCCATAATCTTAATAACCTCCTCAACATTTTCTTTGTATGCTACACCTATCTCCAGAACAATGGCAGACCATTCCTTGGTCATATTTGAAAGGGAATTGATTTTTCCATTTTGAAAAATGTGAACAACGCCTGCTAAATCGCGTAAAGTAATTGTCCGTAAAGCAATTTCTTCAACTAATCCTGCGGTGCCGTTAATAATTGCAACATCACCGGTTCGGATTTGATCTTCAAGCAAAATGAAAAATCCGGAAATTACATCTCGTACTAATTCCTGAGCTCCAAACCCAATGGCGAGGCCTAATATCCCCGCAGAAGCAAGAATTGGTCCAATATCAATTCCGAATTTGCTGAGTAAAATCATAATGGCAATTAACCAAATGATGGCTTTTAAAACGGAATTTAGAATGCCAATTAATGTGTTTGTACGTTTTTCCATTTCGGTGTTGAAGCCTTCTCCTTTCCGTGAAGCGCGTTTTATAACAATACGTTTTAGTCGCTTTGTAAAAAATTGCAACAATCGAAAACTGACGAATATGGTGATCAAAATAATGACTATTGACAAGCCGTTATCCATAATCCAGCTTAAGCTTCTTTGTAAGACAGCCGTCCAAAATTCACCTTCAAAAATATTAAATTTCATAATCTCGCTGTTTTGTACAAATATAAGCAATTCACAACAACTATTCGATTGAGTGCAATTATAAAACCGCTTTGTTTGCCCTGAAAAAATATTAAATTTGCAGCATAAAATGGTCTCGTAGTTCAACGGATAGAATAGCGGTTTCCTAAACCGTAGATATGGGTTCGATTCCCGTCGGGACTACTGGGGAGTTTTGATTTTTACGTTAGGAGTGGAGTATCAGTGTTTTGAAGGCTGATTCTCCGAATGCAAGCAAACTGGCATACTATCACCATAAAAAGTGTATCTCAGGCTTTTAATACCGTCAATCTTACCTTCATGTAATGAACCTATCTACAGACAGAGTAAGTTTGCAGGAACTCACCGACCACCTCGGCAACATATGTGTTGTGTTCTCTGACCGTAAATTTCATTGTCTATGAAAAACGCTGAAAATCTTGATGCAAAAGAATTATTAGAAGTCCCCTAAAAGAACTATCGTGGATTTTCATCCTGATTCTTTAATTGTTCCCGTTTCTTTTCCAGTTTTCGTTTTTCTCGTTCGTTAAGCATCGATTCATCAACAACCCGAACCTCTTTTCCAAAATCAATGAGTTTAATATTGACATAATGTCCGGGATTCATGCGGATATCATAGATAAGCCTATCGAGATTTACCGATGCACGTTCAAGTTCGAGATATAAACTGTCATTATTGATAAGCATGCCCAAGCTGCCTTCTCCGTTGTTGATTTTTTCGGAAATTGCAGCAAATTCACCGACAATTTTATTTGCGTTGTCAATGGTTTGAACTAAATTAATTACAGCAAGGCTATCTGAAAACTGTGAGAGATTTTTAATTGTATTTGTGATTTCATCGCTATTTTTATCCAGATTTTCGGTAATGCGCTCTGAGTATTCCAGAATACGGGCAATACGGGTTTTCTGATCAGTCATAAGTGAATCTAAACTTTGACTTGATGATTCGAGATAACTCACGGTTTGCTTTATGCTTTCAAAACTATTGTGCAAATTTCGTTGTGTTTCCTCATTGAAAATGTATTTTATCACAGCAATGGCAGATTCAATTTCTTTCATCAATTCCTCTGCTTGGTTTTTTAGTGGGAGCATTTGCATATTAACCTGGTCTCTAAGGCTTTGTTCCATTTCTCCGGTTAAGGTGTCGTTTTCAATATGCAAAAGTTCAGATGCTCCAAGCTCAATTTCAATGCCTTTAGTGCCCATTAAATCCATACTGTATATTCGGGCGATGGAGTTTTGTGGGATGGGATATTCGCTGGATAAGTCAAAACTAACCAATAAGTTTGCATTTTGCTTGTGCAGCATTTGAATTTCAGTGACCTGTCCAACTTTATATCCGTTGATGGTAACCGGGCTTGAAACATTTAATCCGTCGATACGCTCATATACAACATGAAAGGTGTTTTGTTTATCGAATAAATCATTTCCTTTCAAATAATTGAAGCCCAGATAACTGGCAACAAGAATTAGCACAACAAGTAAACCGATCAGACTGTTTTTCCTTCTGGATTTTTTGCTCATGATTAATTTTATATTTCATTAATGGCATCCCTAATTGTAATGCGGCTATCTTTCTTAAAAGCAACGACAAAGCAATCGGGATATTGTGTTCTTAATTGTTTTTGTAATTCAATAATTCCTTGATAATCTGATGTTTTTCCGGCTGTGTATTTGTATAATCCCATATGGAAATACTCCCACACGTCCTTAATTCCCGGATATTTTTCTGAAATATGCTCACGAGCTTCACTACTGGTACCAATTTGTACACGAAATACGATCTCGGCACTATCCGTTTCATCAGCGGGAAATGTGATATTCAAATCTCCTTGTTGCGTTGTGTTTTCAGTGTTTTCTGATTCTGTCGGTGGTTCGATGTCATCTGGTTTGTCTTCCGTTTCCTCTTGTGTTCTCACTAAATCTAAAGCATCTTCTCCGACAATAAGATTATCTGCTTCAAATGCTTTTTTGTAATCTCTGAACGCCCGAAACATTGCTGAAGCCATAAAAGTAATGCCCGCTTCGGTATTCAGATATTTTTCTTCGTCGGGATTGGAAATAAATCCTGCCTCAATTAAAATGCTTGGCATGCCAACTTTATGTAAAACCCAGAATCCGGCTTGTTTTACGCCGCGATTATATCGTCCAACACGGTTGGTGAACTGGTCTTGTACTAATGCGGCAAGATTCAGACTTTGCCCCAGGTAAGCATTTTGGTACATTGAAAACATAATATGCGATTCCGGACTTGAGGGATTAAACCCTTCGTAGTTTTCTTCGTAATCATCTTCAAACATAATTACTGAGTTTTCTTTTTTTGCCACTGCAAGGTTGGATTCGGATTTGTGTAAACCCATGGCAAAAGTTTCTGTTCCAACTGCTCGGGGTGAACCCGCAGCGTTAATATGAATGCTGATAAATAAATCTGCTTTTGCTTCATTGGCAATTTGCGCGCGTTTGTACAACTCTACAAAAACATCTTTGTCGCGAGTGTAAACCACCTCAACATCGGGGAGGTTTTCGTTGATGTATCCGCCGAGTTTTAATGCAAGCTCAAGCGTAAGGTCTTTTTCATAACTGATTTTTCCGACAGCACCGGGATCTCTCCCTCCGTGACCGGCATCAATGACTACTTTGCGGATTTCAAAATCCGGTTTTCCGTTTTGAGCAAACAGATTTGAAGAAATCACTGAAAACCCCAAAATGAATAACAATAAAATTATCTGTGTACGTTTCATTACTGCCTTTGCTTTTGAATGCATTTTTTTAATTAGTTTTGAACAAAAATTTAAAATTACAAAAACGAGACCAATTTGGTGAATAAATTTATTAAAATATTAAAACAATACGTTTTTATTTTGGGTTGCCTGCTTTTTTTGCCGGGCGGATGGCTTTTTGCCGGGTTGGAGAGTCCTGTTTTCGAATACTCGTCTTTGCCAGATTCCAGTATTGTGGAAATCCCTGATACGACTGTTATTGCTGATACAATTTTTGTTGACACACTGCCAGAAAAATCTTCACAATCCATTGATATGCCGGTTTTTTATACGGCAAAAGATTCAAATATTAACCTGATTCAGGAAGAGTTGCTTTTGCTATATAAAGATGCAGAAATAAAATTCGATGACATTCAACTTAATGCCGATTTCATTAAAGTAAACATGAAAAATCGCGATGTAACTGCCTATGGAATGCAAGACTCGCTCGGAAATGTAACCGGAAAACCTGTTTTTGTTCAGGGTGATGAGACTTTTGAAGCAGATACCATTCGTTATAATTTTGATACTAAAAAAGGCATTATTAAAAATGTTACATCAGAATTTGATGGTGCATTTTTGCATGGTGGAAAAACAAAACGACATGCTGACGAGAGCATTCATATGATTAACGGAAAGTTTACAACCTGCGATCTTGATCATCCGCATTTTTATTTTAAATTGACAAAGGCAAAAGTAATTCCTGATGATAAGGTTGTTTCTGGGCCTGCATTCCTTGTAATTGAGGATATTCCAACACCACTCGGGATTCCGTTTGGATTTTTCCCGAATACTAAAGGAGCTTCGTCTGGAGTGATAATTCCTGAATATGGGGAAGAAGTAAATCGTGGTTTTTTTCTTCGCAATGGCGGATATTACTGGGCAATTAATGATTATCTTGACATGTTGCTAACCGGTGACATCTATTCTAAAGGAAGCTGGGGTGCCGGAATTCGCTCAAATTATCGGATTCGATATAAAATGAACGGGAATCTGAGTTTTGTTTACAATAAAAATGTGCTTGGCTATGCCGGCTTTGAAAATTACCAAACGAATCAGTTGTATAAATTCAAATGGGTGCATAAACAAGACCCCAAAGCGCATCCGAGCATGAATTTTAATGCGAGTGTTGACATGAGCTCATCGGCCTATGACAAATTCAATTCATACACTGTGAATAATTATCTCAGTAATACGAAGCAAAGCAGTGTGAATTTTAGTAAATTTTGGCCTGGCACTCCTTTTTCTTTCAATATGTCGCTGCAGCATAGTCAAAATAGCAGAGATTCTACAGTCACCATGACAGTGCCGAATATTAACTTTTCCATGAGTCGGATTTATCCGTTGAAACGGAAGAAAGCATCAGGAAAAGCGCGGTTTTACGAAAAAATTGGCGTATCATACAATATGCAGGCAATGAATCGTGTGACAACGCGTGAAGATTCCATTTTCAATCTTGAATTTCAGGATTTTACTAATGGGATAAAGCATTCAGTCCCGGTGAGTACAAACATGAAATTGTTTAATTACATCACTGTAAGTCCGTATTTTAATTATACCGAGCGCTGGTATGCAAAATCGCTTGATATTACTTATCAGGACTCAGTATTTAACGATGTAGATTCAACCTTCGGAATGCCGGTTGAAACCAATGTTTACGGATTTAATCGGGTGTGGGATTACAGCACAGGAGCAAATTTAAGCACGAAAATCTATGGAATGTTTGATTTCCGCACAAAGTATTTAAAAGCAGTACGGCATGTCATCACACCATCTATAAATATGTCATATTATCCCGATTTCAGTGAAGAGCGCTTTAAATATTACGCAGATTACATTTCTGACATTTATTATGATGAAATGACAGGACAATATGACACGATAAGTAAAGCATACAGCCGTTATCGGGATGGAGTTTATGGTTCTGCGCCTGCAAATGGGGCAGGAGCCATACGTTTTAATTTGACAAATAATCTTGAAGCTAAAGTGGCAAATGCAAAAGATACAACCGGGGAATTGAAAAAGATAAAAATCCTGGAATCTTTGAGGTTTAATACGAGTTACAATATTATGCTCGATTCATTAAACTGGGCGCCGGTTGGCATGACAGGTCGTACAAGTATCGGAAAATTAAATTTGAATTTCAATGCACAATTTGATCCCTATACCTTCCATATTGATTCGTTAGGAGTTGGGCGTCGTATCAACGAATTGCAATTTAATCAAAACGGTAAACTAGCCAGAATAACCCGTGCAGGAATTACTGCAAGCATGCGATTCAGTGCAGATGGTATCGGTGGAGAGGATAAAAATGCCGATCAGTTTTTGTATGGATATCCGCATTCCTATGTTGATTTCAGCGTGCCGTGGAGCCTTAATCTAAATTATAGTTTTAATTACACCAAAACTTATGATACACCAAATACGACACAAAGTCTTGGGTTTAGCGGAGATGTCAATTTGACAAAAAAATGGAAGGTTTCAGTGAGTAGTGGATACGATTTTGTTAATAAACAATTGACCTATACAAATATTGAAATCCACCGCGATTTGCATTGCTGGGAAATGAGCCTTGCCTTTGTGCCGTTTGGAAATCGCCAGTTTTATAGTTTTCAAATTAATGTGAAATCAAGCCTTTTACAGGATCTGAAATTACAAAGAAAACAAAATTGGGTAGATAATTTTTAAGATTGGCAAATTTTTTGCTTATCAGGACAACGAAACAAGTCCGAAATTTGTTTGTTATAAATAAAAAAGATAAGTTTTATGAGATATTCAAGTTTTTCAATTATGTTGGTTTTCCTGATGATGTTTTCAGGATTTACACGTGCTCAGGAATATAAAATTGAAGTGGAGGTTGAAGGCATTTCCGATACGATTATGATGCTGGGACATCACTTCGGAGAACAAAAATTTGTCGTGGATACGGTCGAAGCAGATGCCACAGGGAAAGCAATTTTCTCCGGTGATGAAGCACTCGACCCGGGGATTTATATTATTGTGTTGCCATCCATGAATAATGCATATTTTGAATTATTGGTTGATGATGATCAAGCGTTTAAACTCTCAACAAGTACTGAGGGTTTTGTTGATTTTATGGAGGTCAAAGGGAGCAAAACGAATGTTGCCTTTAATGAGTATCAGCGCCGTATGTCGGAGTTGCAGTTTGATGTGAATCGCTTTCAGAAACGTATTCAGGCATTAGATCCGGAATCTGATTCTGTTGAAATATATAAAGAAAAGATGCGCGATATCTCTGAAACAAGAATGGAGTATATGAAAAATGTCGCTGCTGAAAATAAAGACAATCTTTTCGGAAAAATCATTAACGCAATTATTGAGCCTGAAATCCCCGACCCACCAAAAGATGCCGAGGGAAACATTACGGACTCAACCTTCCAATATCGCTATTATCGCGATCATTATTTTGATAACATAGATTTGACAGAGCCCGGATTAATGCGTACCCCAATTTTAAAAGCAAAGATTGATTATTATTTTAAAAATGTGGTTCCGCCGATTGCAGATACAGTTATTCCTATTGCTAATGAATTGATTGCAGCCTCACAACCTAATGAAGACATGTTCCGTTTTATGACATCCCATCTTTTAAATTATTTTGAGACATCAAAAATTATGGGGATGGATAAAGTTTTTGTTACGCTTGCAGAAAATTGGTATCTCTCAGGACAAGCATTTTGGGCTGATGAAGAACTGCTTGAAAAAATTGCAGAACGTGTAAAGAAAATTGCTCCGAATTTTATCGGAAGTATCGCTCCGGATATTGCTAAAGTGCCGACTTATCATAACGAATTTGCAACCCTTCACGCGATTGATGCTGAGTATGTTGTTCTTGTGTTTTACGAACCAAGTTGTGGACATTGTAAGAAAGTAGTTCCTAAATTACACGAAATTTATATCGACTCACTACAAGATGATAATATTGAGGTGTTTGCCGTTTACACACAAGGAGATGAGCCGGAATGGCGTGAGTTTATCGAAGAAAAAGAAATCGATCAGTGGATTAATGTTTGGGATCCGTATCAACATTCCAATTTCAGAAATAATTACGATATTTATTCAACACCGGTTATTTATATTCTCGACTCTGAAAAACGCATAGTGGCAAAACGCATTGATGTGGATTATATCACTCGGTTTATAAAATATGACCGTCAGAAAAAAGCGAAAGAAAAGGCCGATGAATAAAAGCGTATTGTTTGGTATATTATTGATGTTGAGCCTGAATAGTATTCAGGCTCAATCGTATCATTTGAGTTTTGAAATTCCTGATTTACCAAATCAATTGCTGCGCTTAGGACATCATTCCGGTCCGGATATTTTTATTGTAGATTCTGTATGGACAGATGCTCAGGGAAAGGCAATTATGTTTCGCGAAAAACCCCTTCAACATGGAATTTATTTTGCTGTGATGCCTTCAGGTGCAAATTTCGATTTTTTAATCGGGAATAAACAGCAGCTGAGCATTTATACCAGACAATATGATGTGCTGGACTCTCTTAAAATCACCGGCGATATTCAGAATAAGGCTTTTGTCGATTTTCAGCGACAAATGGCCAGTTTTAGCAAAGCGACAAAGCAATTTGAGATTGAAAAACGATTTTACCAAAATACACCTGACTCTGTTGCGGCAATTAATTTAAAAGTTGAGGCAATCAATACACAACGAAAAGCTCTTTTCGATTCATTGAGCGTCATGTTTGAATCTTCGGTTTTGGGAGATGTGATTCAGGCAATGAACCCTCATCCCGTTCCGGATCACATTCAGACATTGCGCAATTCAAAACCTCAAAAATGGTTCAATTACATTACCCGACATTATTTTGATCATATTAATTTTAGCGAAGCTGCAGTTTTTAATGCACCCGTGCATGTTTTTCACAATCAATTGGATCAGTTTTGCAGATATTTTCTAAACGCCAGAGCTGATTCTATGCATCTTGTGTATGATGAAATAGATGTTCTGCTGAATAAAGCCTCAGCAAGCGAAACTGCACATCGTTATGTGGTCAGTTTTCTCATGAAAACTTATGAAAATCCTTCCGTTGTCGGGATGGATGCGGTTTTTGTGTATATCGCCAAAAACTATTTTGAAGCCGGGAAAATCCCTTGGGCAGATGAAAATGTCGTTCGGGAAATTAAACGCAGAGCAGATTTACTGGAACAAAATTTGGTTGGGAGGGTGGCTGTAAATCTGAGTTTTCCTGATGCAGCTGGTGAGATGCACTCTTTGCACGATGGCAAAGGACGTTACACGTTGCTCTGGTTTTATGAACACGATTGTGCAATTTGTACTGAAAAAACTAAGGAATTAATCGGAATTTATGATGATTTGCAGGTGATGAATATTGATCTCATTACCATAAATACCGATCAAAAGAAGCAAGCTTGGAGAAATTATATCACCAAACATAATCTGCCTTGTCTGAATCTTTGGAATCGAGACAGAAATCCGGATTTGTTATACGCTTACGGAGTTTACAAGACACCGCGGTTTTATATTCTCAATAATAAAAATGAAATTGTTGCTAAAGACATACAAATCAGTCAGCTACTTGATTACATTGAGTATTTGGATGAAAAATCTCCACGACTAAGAAATCGGTTTCTGTTTAATTCTCCTGTGATGCACTAATCAAAAAAACAAATGACTAACTACATTGCAATAATTCGTAAACATCTAAAAATCATTCGACATTGGGGTATTTTTCTTGCCTCAGTCGGTTTTTTATGGGCTGCCGGAAGCATTATGTTTGCAATTATTTTCTATGGTGCTCAGGATAATTTATATGTTTATAAAAGTTTTGATATCAGTGACTTCCTATTTGCAATTGCGCTAATTAATATCGTTCTGGCGTTTTTCCCGGCCTTTATACTTAGCCTTTTTGCTGTGAATCTAAAACGATATCAAGGCAGTCAAGAAAATGAAGATTTGGAACATGCTGTATTTTATCTGAAAAGCTTGTTTACTTATCTTGGTAGTTTCGCAATCTTCTTAATAGTTATCATTTTACTTCAAATTTTAAATCTTGTTGATTTTTCTTTTTTACTGTAGCAGGGGTGTTCGGAAATCAATCGTCCTGATAGGTTGATTTTATTTTGAAAAGCTATGTTATAAATTAATTCGTGATTTTTTTATTACCGTCCTCGTAGATCGTCATGATATGCACTCGGGCGGACAAGTTTAGCCCGAAAAATTCACCGCAAATAGGTAGATATTAATACCGATTGTGAATCAAAATTGCCGATACAATTCATTCTATTTCT
>CAYOUD010000065.1:0-13351 GCA_964407055.1 uncultured Bacteroidales bacterium
TGCTTCAAAAAATTTCATTGTCTATGAAAAACGCTGAAAATCTTGATGCGAAAGAATTATTAGAAGTCCCCTTAACATTTTAAAGCCTAAAAACAATTAATAGTTTACACCTAATTTTAGGTATGCTTGAAATTATCTTTGCACATCTTCAAACCATCTAAACCCTTAGAATATAAAAATATGACTGCGGGTTTAGATGATTCAAATCTGCACAAAGGGAATTCCATGAATAATGCAGGCTAAAAGTCTCTTTAGAAGTTTATTATGATTAATCTAACTATCGAACACTGCTGGCAAAGCAAAACTCGTGGAGCAAATCCCACAATAATCTCTGCTTTTGGCACAGGAATTTGCAAAAAAAGCAAATTCTCCGCCAAAAGCTTTACTCCAATTTATTACCACACACACAAAAGATGACAGATTGAAGGGGACTTCTATTAACTCAAATTTGGAGTAATGCTTGCCATTATCTTTGCACATCTTCAAACCATCTAAACCCTTAGAATATAAAAATATGACTGCGGGTTTAGATGATTCAAATCTGCACAAAGGGAATGGCATGAATTTTCCGGGTTATGTTGATGCCAATAATTTTTCTGCTATAAAACATTGTTATTAAATTAACAGTGTTTATTTATTAACATATTTTTTGTATATTTGTAAAAAGTCAAATCATGGCCGAAGCATTAAAACATATTCTGTACAAATATCCTGGTAAAGAACAAAAAGATTTAATCCCCATTCTGCAGGATATTCAAAACGAGAACGGATATCTCTCGGAAACACACATCCAAAACTTGTCCAAATACCTAAAAATTCCGGAAGTAAAAATTTACAGCATAGCAACCTTTTATAATCAATTCAGATTTGCACCAAATGCAAAATATCATATTCGAATATGCAGCGGATCAGCATGCCACGTCATGGGCTCAGATAAACTCACTGAAACCATTAAAAACACCTTAGAAATACAAGGAAACAATCGATCAAAAAATGGAAAAATAAGCATCGAAGAAATCCCTTGTCTGGGTGCATGTGCATTGGCTCCGCTCATTGAAATTAACGGAATCTTTCATGCAAAACTGAACAGTCAAAAATTAAACCGCATAATAAATGAACTTTTAGAAAACCAGCAATAATGCTTCCCATGAATTTAATTAAAGAACACTTGCCCCTATTGCTCATGAATCCGAACCCGGAGAAAGGAAACCCGGTACTGCAAAGAAACCTAAGCAGACTTCGTCATAATCATGTTGACAAAATGATTATTTTCATTGGAATGGGAAGTTGTGGAATTATTGCAGGTGCCAATAAAACGAAACAAACAATAATACATCATTTAAAAAACCACAATATCGATGCTGAAGTGATTGACGTAGGTTGCATCGGACTTTGCACCGAAGAGCCGATAATTGACATCCAAATTCCCGGCAGAACACGCATCAGCTTTTCTCGGGTTTCAGAAGATTCTGCTACTGAAATAATTGACGCCATCTCAAATAATTTCCTTCCGGATGCAAATATTCTCGGACAATATCAGAATGACAAACTTTTGAATTGGGAGGACGTGCCATTCATGAATAAGCTTTCATTTTTCAAGGCACAAAATAAAATCCTCACAAACCACTGCGGCATAATTAATCCTGAAGCGATTGATAATTCAATTGCGAACAATGGCTACACCGGATTCATTAAGGCAATTACTGCGTACACATCAAAGGAAGTCTGTCAGATTGTTTCTGACGCAAAACTTAAGGGAAGATCCGGCTCTGCTTACCTGACAGGAAAAAAATGGATTGCAGGATTAGAACAAGCACACGGCACAAAATACCTAATCTGCAATGCCGACGAATCTGACCCCGGTTCGTTTGTGGACAGGCATCTTGCAGAAGGAGACCCTCATCAAATTATTGAAGGAATAGCAATAGCAGCATACGCAATTCAAGCCTCGAAAGCAATTATTTACATCCGAAATCAATATCAACTGGCTATCAACCGATTAAAAAACGCTTTGAAACAAGCTTACGAGTACAATTTACTCGGAGATAACATTTTCAATTCCGGATTTAATCTCGATATCACACTAAAAATAGGCCCCGGAGCGCATGTTTGCGGCGAAGAAACTGCACTAATTGCCTCGCTGGAAGGGAAAAGAGGCATGCCGGAAACAAAACCACCCTATCCCGTGCAAAAAGGACTCTTCGGAAAACCAACGGTCGTCAATAATCTTGAAACACTGGCTAATGTTCCGCATATTTTAAGAAATGGTGCAGAGTGGTTCAGTAAAATTGGCACAGAAAACAGTCATGGAACAAAACTTTTCTCCGTTTCCGGAAAAATTGCTCGTACAGGAGTTATTGAAGTTGATATGGGAACTAAAATCCGTGACATTTTACAAACAGCAGGGGGTGTGCCGGGAGAAGCAGACCTTAAAGCTGTACATATCGGAGGTCCCTCTGGTGGAATCATTGACACAAAACATATTGATCTTCACATTGATTATGAAGAAATGGAGCAAGCCGGACTCAGAATGGGGAGCGGTTCATTTCTCGTACTCAGTGAAAAAAACTGCATTCTGAACCTCACAAAATATTTCATGCGGTTCATTCAACAGGAGTCATGTGGAAAATGCATACCATGCAGGGAAGGATCGCAACGAATGCTGGAAATTCTAGAGCGTATTACCCAAAAACCGTATCACGAATCCGGACACGAATCACTCGAACGCTTTAAAGGCGTTATCCAACTGGAAAGCCTCGCAAAAGTAATGCAGGAAACTTCGCTTTGCGGACTCGGACAATATGCACCAAACCCGGTACTCAGTGCATTGAAATATTTCAGAGATGAATTTGAAGAGCACATTTTTGACAGAAAATGCAAAGCAGGCATTTGCAAAGGGTTGAAATCTTATATTATAGATGTGGATATTTGTACCGGATGCACCGTTTGCGCGCAAAAATGTCCTGCCGATGCCATCATTGGAACAGCCAGAAGCCCGTTTTTCATTGTTCAGGAAAAATGCATTGGCTGCGGCGAATGTTACGAACACTGTAAATTTAACGCAATCTCAATAAAATAATACGTATGTCGATTGAAATCATTGTAAATAACAAAGCGATAGCTGCCAATAAGGGAGAAACAATCCTGAATGCACTTACTAAAAATGGAATTCGTATTCCGACGCTTTGTCACATGAATGAATTTTCGGCAACAGGCTCATGCCGGCTTTGTGTCGTAGAAATTAAAGATGAAAACAAACTCATACCTGCCTGTTCACAACCAATTACAGAACCAATTACAATTTTCACACATTCCCCGAGAGTCATTAATGCACGCAGAACAATTGTTGAACTCTTACTCTCAAATCATCCAGACGATTGCCTTTATTGCGAACATAATCAACATTGTGAATTGCAAAACCTCGCTGTGGAACTAAATATCCGCGAAAGACGCTTTTTCGGAAACAAAAAAGTCCAGATAATGGACAGCTCAAGTCCCGCAATTGTAAAAGATGATGCAAAATGCATTCTCTGCGGGCGCTGTATCAGAGTTTGCGACGAAAGAGTACAGGCATCGGCAATCGATTTCTCCGGAAGAGGAAAGAAAACACGCGTCGATACTGTGATGAGCAAAGGACTGAATTATTCCAGCTGTATTGCCTGCGGACAGTGTATTTTAGTTTGCCCAAGCGGCGCCCTGAGCGCAAAATCATCCCTCACTCCCGTACTCGACGCACTAAATGACAAAAACACAAAAGTACTCATTCAAATTGCGCCGTCTGTTGGATATTCCATCGCTGAAGAAATGGGATTTAAACCCGGCAAAAACATTAGCAGCTTACTTGTTGCAGGACTGCGAGCTGCCGGAATGGACATGGTGTTCAATCTTGCATGGGCAGGTGATTTATTCCTGATTGAAACTGCAAAACAAATCATGGAAAATAAGCAGCCAACAATTGTCACAACCTGTCCTGCAGTAACTAAGTACATCGAGCAGTTTTTTCCTAAAGCATTACCCAGGACCAATTCGATAAAAGCACCTCAACAAATTATGGGGGCAATTATAAAAAACAACTTTATTCAATCGCAAGACTGGGACGTTAATGATATTTTCGTGGTGTCTGTCGGACCATGTACCGCTGCTAAAGCCGAAGCCACACGAATTGACACCATGAGTAATGGGATTCCGGATGTTGATGCAGTACTCACAACAAATGAACTTATCCGCTTTTTAAAACTCTCAGGAATTGATTTACATAATATCGACGAAGAACACTTTGATGCACCATTTCATGTCGCTAGCTCAGCAGGAAGCCTGTATCATATTCCGGGCGGAATTACTGAAGGACTGTACCGACAACTTAGCTTTCTGAACACAAACAAAGCACCGACAGAAATGAATCTTGAAGATGCAAGAAACATTAAACCAGAAAAAGATATCAGCTTTAAAGCTGGAGACAAAATCGTGAAAGTAAAAATCGTCAGCGGAATTCAAAACATCAAAAAATACATTCAACAAGTAATTGATAATAAATTTGAGTATGATATTTTAGACTTGACGGCTTGCCTGATGGGATGCATGAGCGGTGGCGGACAGCCAATGACAGATCAATATGAAGAAAATGCAAAATTCCTGATGAAAAGTTTGTACAAAAATGATAATCAGGCATCATCGAAAGCTCCAAATCAAAATCCATTTGCCATGGATTTTTCAAAACAATTGCATCGTGACGAATTAAATCATTTAAAACTTTCACTCCATCATAAATTTACACAAACATGATTAATACAGCTCACGATAATCCTTTAGTTTTCACCATCCCGGATCGGTGTAAAATGTGCTACACCTGTGTGAGAGAATGTCCGGCTAAGGCAATTCGAATCAGCAACGGACAAGCAGAAGTTATTCACGATAGATGCATCGCTTGTGGAAATTGCATTAAAGTTTGCACCCGAAAAGCTAAGAATTTCAGAAAATCAAGCGACCAGGTTGGTTTTATGCTCAGACAACATGAAACCACAATCGCAATGATTGCGCCAAGCTTTCCAGCAGATTTCCAAAATATTAACGACTATAAAAGCTTAGTCGGGATGACAAGAAAACTTGGTTTCAACTTAGTGACAGAAGTTTCTTTTGGTGCCGATCTAGTCGCTCTAAAATACAAGAATTTCCTGACTTCCGACAGTAAAAAACGATACATCAGTTCTGATTGCCCGGCAATTGTCAATTTTGTCAAAAAATACCATCCACATCTTACCGATAGCCTCGCTCCTATCGTTTCACCCGTGATGGCATTAGCAAGAGTGCTGCGAAAAATGCACGGAGAACATGTAAAACTTGTGTTCATTGGTCCTTGTGTTGCAAAAAAAGATGAATCCGACGAAGTTGATGCAACAATTACATTTAGCGAATTTCAGGAAATGCTCGAAGCAGAAAAAATCACGCCTAAAAATGTTGAAAAATCCGAATTTGACCCTCCTCACAGCGGTAGAGGTGCAATATTCCCCATCTCAAGAGGAATTCTGCAAGCAATTAATCTGCAAGAAAATTTGTTTAAAGGAAATATTGTAGTGGCAGAAGGACGTATCAATTTCAAAGAAGCAATTCAGGAATTTGATTACGGACTCATTAATGACCACCACCTCGAATTACTCTGTTGCGAAGGATGTATCATGGGCCCGGGAATGTCCGGCAAAGGAAAACGCTATGAAAACAGAGCATATATCACAAACTATGTTAAGCATAAAATGGAAAACCTTGACATGGAAGAGTGGGAAAAGCAATTAGAAGCATTTAAAGATTTGGATTTAAGCAGAAACTTTGAACCCGATGACAGACGTGTAGAAATGCCTGAGATTGACGCGATTGAAACGCTTTACAAAGACATGGGAAAAGATAAACCCGAAGACAGACTCAATTGTCAGGCGTGTGGATACGAAAGCTGTGAAGAACATGCAATCGCCGTTTTAAGAGGATTAGCAGAACCAGATATGTGCCTCCCTTACACCATCGAAAAGCTGCATAATTCCATTGAGCAACTCAACGAAAAAAACACCAGCTTATCGCAAATGCAGCAAGCACTGAAACAATCAGAAAAACTTGCACACTTGGGACAATTATCTGCAGGAATTGCACACGAATTAAACAATCCGCTTGGCGTGGTCATTATGTACAGTAATATGTTGCTTGATGAATGTGAAAAAGATTCAGAATTGTATGCAGATTTTCAAATGATTGCGCAACAAGCAAGCCGCTGTAAAAACATTGTCGGAGATTTGCTCAATTTTGCTCGAAAAAATCAGGTAAAACATCATCAGATGAACTTAATGGATTTAATTACAAAAAGCATTCAATCGCTGATAGTGCCTAATAATGTGAAAATAAAAACACAAAATCGCCTACGAAATCCAAACATCATGGTGGATGAAGAACAAATGATTCAGGCATTAACCAACATCATGAAAAATGGCATTGAAGCCATGCCCGAAGGAGGCATTTTAAACATCAATCTCTATGATAAAGAAGATACTATTTACATAGAAATTGAAGACGAAGGAAGCGGAATATCCGAAGAAAATCGGGAGAAAATATTTACCCCGTTTTTCACAACAAAAGGCATTGGAAAAGGAACCGGACTGGGCTTACCCACAACTTACGGAATTATAAAAATGCACAAAGGAAAAATATCATTAACTTCGAACGATAATCCAGAAAAAGGGAAAACCGGAACCTGTTTTATCATTCAATTAAAGCGAAATAAAAATTTAAACCAATAAATACAATGACAGAAAAACAATATAAAATATTACTGGCTGACGATGACCCAGATTATCTTTTTCAAATCAAAACAAAACTTGAAAACTTTGGATACGAAGTCATTACTGCGGAATCTCAAAAAGAGGCCGAAAACATTCTGAAACAATTCCAACCGCATCTAGCAATTTTTGACCTCATGATGGAAAACGACGACAGCGGCTTTATTCTGGCATACAGATGCAAATCCAGATATCCGGAAGTGCCGGTTATTATTGCAACAAATGTTGCCGCTGAAACAGGCATCTCATTTCGTTTGCAAGAACAATCAAACTGGATAAAAGCCGATTTATATCTGGAAAAAGGCGTTCAAACTGAGCAATTACGGGAAAATGTCACGAAACTTTTAAATAAAACCTATGGAAAACTTTAATATTCTCGTTGTTGACGACGAACCAGGAATTCGGGCAGGGATTAAACGCGTGCTCAGAAAGTTTACCGTGGATTATCCCTTTATGGATGATGAATTTGGCTTTACCGTAGATGAAGCAGCAACCGGAGAAGAAGCGATCGAAAAACTCAAAACGCACACTCCCGACATCATCCTGCTTGACAACAAACTCCCCGGGATTCAGGGAATTGACGTACTCGAATACATTACCGAAAACCAGATTGATGCATATGTGGTTATGATTACAAGTTATGCATCACTCGATTTAGCGGTAAAAGCAACTAAACACGGGGCCTTTGATTTTGTGCCGAAACCTTTCACTCCGCAGGAACTCAGATCATCAATAGAAAATGTGTCAAAACAGCTTTTCCTGAAACGAATGACTGCAAAAATGCACAAAGAAGGGAAACAAATCCGCTTTCAGTTTCTTTCGCTGTTATCTCACGAATTAAAAGCACCACTGACTGCCGTCGAAGGGTATTTAAGGATGATGCAGGAAAAATCTGCAGGTGAAAACATTGACGATTACATGAAAATGATTTCCCGTTCACTGGACAGAATCCAGGGTATGCGTAATATGATTATGGATTTGCTGGATTTAACCAAACTTGAATCTGCAAAAAAACAACGCAGCATTGAGCAATGTAATCTCACTCAATTAGCCGACAATGCGCTGGCAACCATGCAACCTTCCGCAATCCAAAAAGATGTAGAACTAATTCTCAACGCAAACGAAAATGTCGTACTAACAGCCGACCCAGAGGAAATTGAAATCATACTTAACAACCTAATTTCAAACGGAATTAAATACAACAAACCTCAGGGAAAAGTGTTTCTGAAATTGGAGGAAAACGAACATAATGTGAAAATTATTGTTGAAGACACTGGGTTCGGGATATCAGATGAAGACCAAAAACAACTCTTTAAAGAATTTGTCAGAATAAAAAATGATAAAACAAAACACATTTCCGGTAGCGGCCTCGGATTATCCATTGTCAAAAGAATTTCAGATAATTATCAGGCCAAAATCTCTGTAAAAAGTGAATTAGAGAAAGGTTCCGTTTTTTGTATCACATTTTTAAAAACAAATTAAATGCCTTATGAAACTTCCGCAAAAATCTATAGAACGGCTTAGCCAGTACAGAAGAATCCTTTTAAACAACCTCAAAAAAGGAAAAGAACATATCTATTCCCATGAACTTGCAAGCCAATTGCATTTCACGCCCGTACAAGTCAGGCGCGACATTATGCTAATTGGATATACGGGAACTCAACGAAAAGGATATGTCATTAAAGCCCTTATAAATCGAATCGGCGAAATCCTTGATGGGGATAGTCAATCCAACGCAATCATTATCGGAATGG
Organism: uncultured Bacteroidales bacterium; assembly: GCA_964407055.1. GTDB lineage: Bacteria > Bacteroidota > Bacteroidia > Bacteroidales > ML635J-15 > JAQIBY01. The sequence continues at coordinate 8,570 of CAYOUD010000065.1, forward strand.
GAAATCTCGGAAAAGCAATCACAAGCTATTTTAACGGAAAACGAACAAAAATTGAAATTGCTGCTGCATTTGATTCCGATGAACAGAAAATCAACCGCGTTATTTCAAATGTACGATGTTATCACATTAGTACCTTAAAAGAGAAAATGGACGAACTAAACATCTCAATCGCAATAATGACGCTCGCACCGGAGGCTGCACAAGAAGTGGCAGACCAACTCGTATTAAATAACATCAAAGGCATTCTAAATTTCACATCAATCCCAATAAACATCCCGGATCATATTTATGTGGAAAATTATGACATGGTAACTTCTATGGAAAAAGTTGCATATTTTGTCAATCACAATGAGTAAATTTATCCACCGAAAATGCAAGAGAAAGAATGAAGATACATACAGATTTTTATCATTGTGGCGAAATAAAAAATGCGGTAATTACAACCGGCACATTTGACGGAGTGCATATCGGACATAAAATAATTCTTGACAGATTAGACTTTCTATCAAAATCCGTAAATGGAGAATCTGTCCTGATTACATTTCATCCACATCCCAGAAAAATCCTTTTTCCAGACAAATGTGGAGATCTGAAATTGATAAATTCACAAGAAGAGAAAGAGCAACTACTTGCGGAAACCGGACTTGACCATCTATTTATCATTCCGTTTACCTTGGAGTTTTCGAAAACGACATCTCATAGTTTTGTCAATGATATTTTGCTAAAAAAATTGCATGCACGAATTATCATTGTCGGTTTTAATCATCATTTCGGACATAATCGTGAAGGAGACTACAGCTATCTCCATAAACTAAGCAAAACCCATAATTTTGATGTGGAAGAAATCCCAATGAAAGACATTGAGCATGAGGTGGTAAGCTCAACAAGAATCCGTAAAGCCTTGCAAGAAGGGCATATCCAAAGAGCAAATGCCTATTTGGATCATTATTACAACATCCAGGGAGAAACCATTGAATGCAGTGATTTTCCCGCCAATCACGAATGCAAAATTTATGAAATTATAATTGAGGAAGAAGAAAAACTCATTCCTCCGGTTGGCAGTTATGCTATTTCAGTTAATAATGGAAAACATCACGGATTGTCCATTATTTTAACTCATAAATCTGAAAAACCCAGAGCTTTCATTCTCGGATTTGATGAGAATTTGTCAATTGATACAAACAAACGAAACAACATATTTTATCATAAAAAAATATCAACCAATTATCAGCTTAATCAATCGAAACAATTTGAAACGCAGATTTTGGAAGATATCAATGAAATTAATGAATTGATTTTTTAATTTTACGCACAAATTTGTGTAAAACATTTTGCTTATGAAAATTACAATGGTTGGTACCGGCTACGTCGGTCTTGTTTCAGGAACATGCTTTGCAGAAGTCGGAGTAAACGTTTCATGTGTTGATATCGACAAAAAGAAAATCGACAATTTAAATCAAGGAATCCTTCCTATCTGGGAACCGGGTCTTGAAAACATGGTTAAACGGAACGTTGAGAAAAACCGTTTGAAATTTACAACAAACCTCAAAGCTGGCATTAAAGACTCAGAAGCTTTATTTATTGCTGTCGGGACTCCACCCGATGAAGATGGCTCCGCAGATTTAAAATATGTACTTCAGGTTGCTAAAGAAGCCGCCGAATACATGGAAAACTATTTGTTGATTATCACAAAAAGTACAGTGCCAATCGGAACCGCAGAAAAAGTGCGCCAAGCGGTAAAAGAAATATTAACTAAACGTGGAAAATCAACCGATTTTGACGTGGCTTCAAATCCTGAATTCCTGAAAGAAGGCGATGCAATTAATGATGCCATGCACCCCGACAGAATTGTTGTTGGAACAGATTCTAACCGCGCAAAAGAGACCATGAATCGCTTGTACAAACCTTTCGTTCTGAATGGACATCCAGTAATTTTCATGGATATTCCTTCAGCTGAATTAACTAAATATGCTGCAAATGCAATGCTAGCCACAAAAATTTCATTCATGAATGACATGGCAAACTTTTGCGAAAAAGTAGGTGCAGATATTAACATGGTTCGTAAAGGTATCGGCTCTGACAAACGAATCGGGAAATATTTCATATATGCAGGCACCGGATATGGTGGCTCATGCTTCCCAAAAGATGTGAAAGCAGTAATAAAGACAGCAGATCAAAACGGATATAGTTTGGAAATTCTGAAATCTGTTGAAGATGTCAACGAAAGACAAAAGGAGACCCTTTACAAAAAAGCACTTAAACATTTTGGCGATTTGAAAGGTAAAAAATTCGCTATGTGGGGATTATCGTTCAAACCCAACACAGATGACATGCGTGAAGCACCTGCTCTCACACTTATTGATTTGTTCACTGAAGCCGGGGCAGAAATTATTGCTTACGATCCGGTTGCAATAGGCGAATGCAAACGCAGAGTTGGAGACAAAATCAAATATGCCGACAAACCCTATGACACAATCCAAGATGCCGATGCATTACTACTCGTTACTGAATGGTCAGAATTTAGAGTGCTGGATTACGAACGCATGGACAGTATGAAAAGTAAAATCATTTTTGACGGGCGAAATATTTTCACACCCGACGAAGTGAGAAATCACGGATTTACTTATTACAGCATAGGCAGAAAATAAGAAATTCAAACAACAATTTCATGCTTGAATAAAAAAATGATTGGCTGCAAGTGCGGTCAATCATTTTTTTATAAATACCAAAATAAAAAAGAAAATCCGTATCTTTGAATTCATGGGAATAATTAGCGGACAAAAAATATCACTGGGGATGATTGCATTTTCCATTCTTTTTATCCTGACACCCCTTTCAGGACAAGCAGATGATTCCGTACGAAAAAACATTATCGAACAAGTTAACCAGTCAACCACTCCGGGAGAAAAAGGCTATGCCTTTAATCGCTTATCAGACCTATACCTCGATATTGATTTAGACTCTGCGCAAACTTACGCTGACTCGGCTCTTTTTTACGCCTCAATGATCGGAGATTACAGGCAAATTTCAGATGCTTGGGTGAATTTCGGTAATTCATATTTCTTTCAAGGAATGTTGGATTCTGCAAAAGTTTATTACGAAAAATCCTTTGAAGTCATTCGCCTTACAACTGATATGGATGAGATCGCAGCAGCATTGAATCGGCTCGGACTCATCTATCAGGCAAAGGGTTTTCATGATGAAGCAACTGATTTTTACATAAAGGCTGCCCGATATTACGAAAGAAACAATAATAAACAAGGAATGGCTGATGTTTACAATAATATTGGAATAATAAACCACCATTTCAACCAATTAGAAATTGCAAAAACCTACTATCTTAAATCTTTACATCTTTTTAGAAAGACACAAGACCAAGCCGGGGAAGCTCAGGTCATGAATAATCTGGCAACCTTTTACACCGAAAGCGAGCAACCTGACTCAGCCTTCCTTTTTATCAGAAAAGCAAAAAAAATCTTTGCAGATATCAATCACCCATCCGATGAAGCAACCTGTAATCTCAACATTGCCACACTACACAACAGAAATGAAACATCCGACTCTGTTTTATATTACTTAGACCAGGCAGAAACGCTATTTTCAATTATTGAAAATCACATTGGAATATCAAGTGTATATTACAACAAAGGACTTTATTTCAATAACATAAACAAACCGGAGCAAGCAATTCAAACGCTTAATAAATCCCTGGAAATAAGACGCAAAATCGGAAATAAAACAAGCATTATGGAGTGCCTTAAAGCACTGTCAGGAGCTTATGAAAAAATACCAAATCACCAACTGGCATTGCATTTTTTTTAAGAAGCACAGGCTTATCAAGACAGTATTGCTGGGGAAGAGATGCAGGTGCGATTTCAGGAATTGCAAGTACGCTACGAAACAGAAAAAATGGATAAGGAAATTATTCTTTATAAAAAACAAGCGCAAGAAAGGAGAAACCAGAACATTCTACTTATTATTGGTATCACCGGATTTATGTTGATTCCCATTCTTTTCTTTTACCTGTTCAGAACCAAGGCCAGACTATTAAGCAGTCAGGAAGAGTATTTTTCCCAACAAGAAAAATTGAATCAACTTCAATTGGAAAAAAAACAAGCTGAAAACCAACTTCTCGAAGAGGAAATATTACAGCAGAAAGAAGTTCATCACCTACAAAATGAAAAAATTCAGGCAGAAATCGAGCACAAAAGTCGCGAATTACTAACATCTGCAATGCATATTGTCAATAAAAACAAAATTCTGGCTGAAATAAAAGACACATTAGAAAATATTTCATCAAGCTCTGAAAGCGTATTTCGCAAAAATGCAAATGATTTATGTAAGGAAATTAACAAAACCATACATGTTGACAGTGATTGGGAACAATTCAAAATGCATTTCGATGCAGTGAATACAAATTTCTTTGAAAAACTCGAAGCGGAATTCCCCAATTTGACAAAATCTGACATGAAAGTTAGTGCTTATTTAAAAATAAATCTTTCAACAAAAGAAATTGCACAAATTATGAACGTTTCTCCGGCGGCTGTCCATAAAAGATTTTATCGATTAAGACAAAAAATGAAACTTGAGCCAAATACAAATCTTACAAAATTCTTCATGGCATATTAAACTAACGATTGAACCCCACCTGCCGGGCTGCCGAGGACAACTATACGTTATTTGCCTACTGCAGTATATTAACCCGAAAAATTCACCGCAAATAGTTTGATGTTAATACCGATTGTGAATCAAAATTGCCGATACAATTCATTTTATTTCTTG